>JBMTYA010000082.1:0-6196 GCA_049454015.1 Ilumatobacteraceae bacterium
CCTTCGCGCACCGCAGTGATTGCTTCAAAGAACGTCGTCTTGTTGCGTGTGTCCTCGTTGCGCTCGGCACCGAGCGAAACATCGACCAGCTTTGTGATGCGACCAGGGCGTGGCGACATCACCACGACGCGGTTTGAGAGGTAGACCGCTTCGGGGATTGAGTGGGTCACGAACACCACGGTGGTGCCGGTCGCCGCACAGATGCGCAACAGCTCGCCTTGCATGTACTCACGAGTCATTTCATCGAGCGCGCCAAAGGGTTCGTCCATCAGCAAGAGCGGCGGGTGCGCGGCAAGTGCGCGCGCAATGGCAATGCGCTGCTGCATACCGCCCGACAACTGCCACGGGTAGTGGTCGCCGAACTCCGGAAGTTGCACGAGGTGCAACATCTCGTCGGCGCGCGCACTGCGCTTCGACTTGTCCCAACCTTTCAGTTCGAGTGGCAACTCGATGTTCTTGCGCACCGTTCGCCAGTCGAAAAGCCCTGCTTGCTGAAATGCCATGCCGTAGTCCTGATCAAGCCGTGCCTGCGACGCCGACTTGCCGTTGACGACGACTTCGCCCGAAGTTGGTTCGAGCAGGTTGGCGATCAACCGCAACAACGTGGACTTTCCGCAACCCGACGGGCCGATGAGTGATACGAATTCGCCTTGCTTCACCTCGAGCGCCACGTTGGTGAGCGCGTCGACCTGGTTCAGTTTGCCCTGGTTGAACACCTTGCTTGCGTTCCGAATGCTCACTGCAGTCACGACACGGCCTCCTTGGGTCGGTTTCGCATGACGAGGACGTCGACGGCCACCACTGCCCCGGCCATCACCAAGCCGAGAGCTGCAGCACCGAAGATCGCCGTGTACACCTTGGCTGGGTCGCCGGTTGCCTCGCGCGCGTACTCGATGATGAGTCGACCGATGCCGCCCTTCAACCCGGTGGAGATTTCAGCGACCACCACACCAATCACCGAGGCGGACGCGCCGAGCCTGAACGCGGGCACCATGTAGGGCACCGCAGTCGGAAAGCGAAGCTTGAACAAGGTCTTCGACCATGATGCGGCGTAGCTCTGCATAAGTTCCACCGATGCCGCGGGTGCTGCCGCAAGGCCGCGCAGGCTGCCGACCGCAATCGGGAAGAACGCGAGAAACGCACCGAGCACCGATGCCGACAGCCAACGCGGCCAGACGAACGCCCCCACTTCAAGTCGCCCGCCCCACGACACGACAAGCGGCGCGAGCGCAATGAGCGGCACCGTCTGCGACACGACGAGATACGGCAACACCCCGCGCTGCACCACCTTGAAGCGCGCCATCAGGACTGCGAGACCGACGCCGACGAGAGCTCCGAGCACGAAACCTGCCACGCTCAAGCGGAAGGAGTACCACGCTCCTGCCGTCACCGCCTCGAGTACCGTGCGATCAGAGCCGCGCACTTCGGGCCGCGAGAACCGCGAGAACATGTCCCACACGTGCGGCATTGCGTACTCGCTGGTGCGCGGCAACACACTCACGCCGAGTAACTTGCCGCCCTCTTCCGGGCCGAACGCTTTGTAGGTCTCCCACACCGCCGCTACGAGAGCGAGGGCCACCACGAACAACACCGTTCGCTGTGCGGCGCGGCGAACGACTGAGGTCATTGCTTGGCGCGTGCCAACTCTGCGATGGCCGGCATCACTCGTTCACCGTAGGCCTCGAGTGTCTGCTCCTTGCCGTCGTGCTGCAAGTAGATGGAGAACTGGTCGACACCGAGAGCCGCGAGTTCTTTCAGTCGGCGCACATGGTCGTCGACGCCACCGAGGATGCAGAAACGATCGACGATTTCGTCCGGCACAAAGGTGGTGTGCGAATTGCCCGCACGACCATGCTCGTTGTAGTCATAGCCCTCGCGACCCTTGATGTAATCGGTGAGGGCTTTTGGCACCGACGAATTCTCGCCGTAACGAGCGACGATGTCCGCCACGTGATTGCCGACCATTCCGCCGAACCAACGGCACTGGTCACGCATGTGCTTCATGTCGCTGCCCACGTACGCGGGGGCCGCCACGCAGATTTTCACGCTCTTTGGGTCGCGACCTGCATCTTTTGCGGCCTTGCGGACCGCCGCAATTGTCCACTCTGCAATCGACAAGTCGGCCAACTGCAAGATGAAACCGTCGCCTACTTCTCCGGTGAGTGCGAGGGCCTTCGGACCGTAGGCAGCAACCCACACTTCGCAGCGGCTCTTTGCTGCCCACGGGAAGCGAATGTTCGACCCGTTGTATTCGACGCCACGACCATTCGCGAGTTCGCGAATCACATGGATGCTCTCGCGCAACGTGGCAAGAGTCGTTGGCTTGCCATTCGTGACGCGCACTGCAGAGTCGCCGCGACCGATGCCGATGACCGTGCGGTTGCCGTACATCTCGTTGAGCGTGGCAAACACGCTGGCGGTGACCGTCCAGTCGCGCGTCGCCGGGTTCGTCACCATCGGGCCGACGATCACGTTGTTGGTCTGCGCAAGAATCTGGCTGTAAATGACGTACGGCTCTTCCCACAGGATGTGGCTGTCAAACGTCCACACGTGCGACATGCCGTACATCTCGGCCTTCTTTGCCAAATCAATCACCCGCGCTGCTGGCGGAGTGGTCTGCAGTACGACGCCGATGTCCATCGCGTGCCTCAGCGATTCTGCGGGAAGCCGAGGTTGACGCTGGAAGTGCGCGGGTCAGGCCAACGCGACGTGACGACCTTGCCGCGCGTGTAGAAGTTGATGCCTTCCGGACCATACATGTGCTGGTCACCAAAGAGGCTCGCCTTCCAGCCGCCGAACGAGTAATACGACACCGGCACCGGAATCGGCACGTTGATGCCGACCATGCCAACTTGCACGTCGAACTGGAACTGCCGCGCCACTCCACCGTCGCGGGTGAAAATCGCCGTGCCGTTGCCGTACGGGTTGTCGTTGATCATCTTGAGGCCCTCGTCGTAAGTGCCGACACGCGACACGACAAGCACCGGCCCAAAGATCTCGTCGTCGTAGCACTTCATGCCGGGCTTCGCGGCGTCGATCAAACTCGGGTTGAGGAAGTAGCCGGGGTCTTTGGCTTTCGCGGTTCCGTCGACGACCACTTTGGCACCTTCACCGGCTGCGTTCTTCACGTAGCCCGCGACCTTGTCGCGGTGCTCGCGCGTGATGAGTGGCCCCATCTCCGCGGAGGGGTCGGTACCCGGGCCGACTTTGATGTTCGGGATGCGGGTCTTGATCTTGTCGATGAGCGGGTCGGCAATTCCACCCACCGCGACGACGACCGACACCGCCATGCAGCGCTCGCCCGACGAACCGTACGCAGCGCTCACCGCCGCGTCAGCCGCCATGTCGAGATCGGCATCGGGCAACACCAGCATGTGGTTCTTCGCGCCGCCGAGTGCCTGCACACGCTTGCCGTTGCGGGTGCCGGTTTCATAAACGTACTTGGCGATAGGCGTCGAGCCGACGAACGAGACGGCCGCGATGTCCGGATGCTCGAGGATGCGGTCGACTGCCACCTTGTCGCCGTGCACGACGTTGAATACGCCGTCGGGCAGCCCCGCCTGGCGCAGGAGATCAGCGACGAACATCGACGCCGACGGGTCTTTTTCGCTGGGCTTCAAGACGAACGTGTTGCCACACATGATGGCGTTGGCAAACATCCACATCGGCACCATCGCTGGGAAGTTGAACGGCGTAATGCCGGCAACAACACCGAGCGGCTGGCGAATCGAATAGACGTCAACACCACCGGCGGCTTGCTCGCTGTAGCCGCCCTTCAGCAGCGCGGGAATGCCGCAGGCGAATTCGATGTTCTCCAAGCCGCGCGCCAACTCGCCCATCGCGGCAGCGGGCACCTTGCCGTGCTCGAGCGAGACGATGTTGGCGATTTCTTTGCGGTTCGCATCGACCAGTTCGCGCATGCGGAACATGATTTCGGCGCGCCGCGACAACGACGTCGCGCGCCAAGCGGGCAGGGCTGCTTTCGCCACGGCAACAACTGCGTCGAGTTCAGCGACGTTCGCGAAGTCGACGGTCGCTTGCTGCTCGCCCGTCGCCGGGTTGTAGACGACGCCTGAGCGACCGGAGGTGCCGAGCACCATCTTGTTACTGATCCAGTGTCCGATGCGGTTCACTTGTTGCTCCTTCTCTTCGTGTCTGTCTCTTGCGGTCTATTGCGGTACATCGGCGAGTGGTCAACTCGCCGACGATGCGTCAGTGCAAGTACTGGCTGAGGCCGCGCTTCACGTACTTACCGTGACCTTTGCGGCCCTTAAACGTGTCGTTCTCAACGACGACCATGCCGCGCGAGAGCACCGTGTCGACCTTTCCGTCGACTTCGAAGCCTTCCCACGACGAGTGGTCCATGTTCATGTGGTGCTTGTCGTTGATGCCAATCTTGGTCTTCTTTGTCGGGTCCCACACCAAGATGTCGGCGTCCGAGCCCGGGGCGATGATGCCCTTTTGCGGATACATGCCGAACATGCGGGCCGGCGTCGTGGCACACGTCTCCACCCAACGTTCGAGGGAGATCTCGCCGAGTACGACACCTTGATAGATCAACTCCATGCGGTGCTCGACACCGCCCATGCCGTTGGGAATCTTGCTGAAGTTGCCGAGACCGAGTTCTTTCTGGTCTTTGAAGCAGAACGGGCAATGGTCAGTCGAGACAATCGCCAACTCGTTCATGCGCAGACCTTTCCACAAGTCCGCGTGGTGATGATGGTGATCATGCTTCGAACGAATCGGCGGTGAGCACACGAACTTCGCGCCTTCGAAGCCCGGGCGCGCGAGATGATCCTCGAGCGTCATATAGAGGTATTGCGGGCAGGTCTCAGCGAACACGTTGAGACCCTCGTGTTGCGCAGCAGCCACCTCGTTGAGCGCGTCGGTTGCCGACATGTGCACGATGTAGAGCGGCACGTTGCCCGCCACCTTCGAGAGGATGATCGCGCGATGCGTCGCTTCGCCCTCGAGCAGGCTCGGGCGTGAGTACGAGTGGTACTTCGGATCGGTCTGGCCGCGGGCCAGGTACTGCTGCACGAGCACGTCAATGGCGATGCCGTTCTCAGCGTGCATCATGATCATTGCGCCGTTCTCCGCGGCGGTTTGCATCGCGCGCAGAATCTGCCCGTCGTCGCTGTAGAACACGCCCGGATACGCCATGAACAACTTGAAACTGGTGACACCCTCGTGGTCGACGAGGTAGGTCATGTCCTTCAACGACTGCTCGTCGATGCCACCGATGATTTGGTGGAACGCGTAGTCAATTGCGCAGTTTCCGCCGGCTTTGCGGTGCCATTCGGCAAGGCCGAGCTGCACATTCTCGTTGTACCGCTGCAACGCCATGTCCACGATGGTGGTGACGCCGCCCCACGCAGCCGCAATAGTGCCCGTCTCGAAGGTGTCGACCGCGGCGGTGCCACCAAATGGCAGCTCCATGTGTGTGTGCACGTCGATGCCGCCTGGCACGACGTACTTTCCCTTGGCGTCGATGACCTTGTCGGCGGTCACACCCATCGCATCGGCCTGGCCTCGCGCGTAGAGCGCGACGATGATCTCGCCGTCAATGAGAACGTCTTGCTCGTGGCGACCCGTCGGACTCACGACGGTGCCGTTCTTGATGAGGGTACGTGCCATGGCTGTCTCCTTATCTATAGAGGTATTGGGCTGACTGCTTTGTTGCTGCTCTCGTGACTATCGACGGACGAGTTCGGGATAGGCGTCTGGGCGACGGTCGCGGTAGAACGCCCAGCGATCGCGCACCATCTTGATCTTGTCCATGTCGAGGTCGCGAACGATGAGTTCGGGCTTGTGCGGGTCGCCCACATTGCCGACGAACTTGCCTTCCGGATCGACGAAGTAGCTCTGGCCGTAGAAGTCGTCGTCGCCATACTCGCTCTCGATACCGACGCGGTTGATCGCACCGACGTAGTACATGTTGGCGACAGCTGACGCTGGCTGCTCGAGGCGCCAGATGTACTCCGACAAGCCGCGGCTTGTTGCCGACGGATTGAAGACGAGTTCAGCGCCGTTTAAACCGAGCGCACGCCAACCTTCCGGGAAGTGCCGGTCGTAACAGATGTAGACGCCAACTTTGCCGACGGCAGTCTCGAACACCGGGTATCCGTCGGTGCCGGGTGCGAAGTAGAACTTCTCCCAGAAGCCCTTCACCTGCGGGATGTGCTGCTTGCGGTAC
>JBMTYA010000083.1:0-6151 GCA_049454015.1 Ilumatobacteraceae bacterium
TCCGGTGCTTCGCCCGTTGCCGGGTCGATCCAGTAGCCGTCGGCACCCTTGGTCCAACCGTTTTCGGTCAGCAAGGCCTCTGCACCAGCTGGGTCGTACGCATTAGCGAACTCATCGCCATTGCAGTACGGCCCAGGGACGATCGGTCCACACTGCAGCGGCGATTCGCCACCGAGCGGAACGTAGATCTGCTGGAACAGTGCATCACGGTCGATCGACTTCGAGAACGCTGCACGGAAGATCGGGTTAGCGAACGGTCCGCACTTCGCCTGGAAGTAGAAGCCTTCGTAGTCGCCACCGAACTCCTTCTTCAAGGTGATGTTCGGGTCGGAGTACGCCTCTTCAATACCGCCGTAGAACTGCGGGTAGACGAAGTCGACTTCGCCGGCTTTGATGGCGGCCACTTGCGTGTCGTCATCGGCCATTGGCACCATCACGAGTTCCTTCGTGGCTGGCTTGTCGTCGCCCCAGTACTTGTCGTTCGGGACGTAGATCACTTGGCTTGGGCTCCACGACTTCATCTTCCACGGACGGCCAGAGAAGTTGAGCATTTCGGCAAAGTCAGCCGAAATGTCTGCGGGGTTCTCGACAGCAGCAGCTTTGATCAAGCCGCCGAAGAGACCCTTGTACGGGCCATACACGCTCTTGAAGTCCACCACGACTTGCTTGTCGCTGGTGCCGGGCTCAATCGAGTTGATCTGGTCGTAACCGACCGTGCTGATCGAGCCTGGAGTGTTGAGTGCAGCTTCCCACGTGGCCTTGAAGTCGGCAGCCGTGATCGGCGAGCCATCTTCCCAGACCGCAGCGGGGCTGATGTCGTACGTCACCGTCATTCCGGCGCTGGCCGGCGGTGTGTACGTGTAGTCGTAGGTGACGTCGGCACACTCAGCGAGCGTCGGATACGAGACCGGCTCTGCAGCTGGCTCCTCCGTTGCCGTGGTGTCCTCAGTCGCGGCATCATCGCCACCGCACGCTGAAGCGATCAAAGCGACCGCAAACAGCGACGCGGCGAGACGACTCGCCTTGCTGTGTTTCTTCATGTATTCGACCTCCCCGTCGAAAAGGTGGGGCGTCACCCCCAAAGATGATGACCCTGTAACGCTACCCCAGGCCTGTTACAGGCCGTGTTAGCCCAGCACCGTCAAGCGTCAGAAGGCGTGACGGCGGTACTGCACGATGCGGGCAAACTCCGTGGGGTCGAGGCTTGCCCCACCGACCAGGAGACCGTCGATGTCGGGCTGGCGCATGAACTCGGCAGCAGTACCCGCCTTCACGCTGCCGCCGTACTGGATGCGTACGGCTTGGGCAGCTGGTCGCGTAGAGACGGCGGCAACTTCTTCCCGGATACCAGCAATCACTTCTTGGGCGTCAGCAGCAGTGGCATTCTTGCCCGTTCCGATTGCCCAGATGGGTTCATAGGCGATCACCATCGACTTCACCTGCTCGCTCGAACGCTTCTCGAGCGCAATGCGAACTTGCGCCCGCACCTTGTCGAGCGTGGTGCCTGCCTCGCGCTCAGCGAGTGTCTCTCCGACGCAGAGAATCGGTGTCATGCCGTGTTTTTGCACCGCTGCGACCTTCCGCGCGACGAACTCATCATTCTCGCCGAACAGCTCGCGACGCTCACTATGTCCGACAATTACGTACTGCACGCCAAGTTTCGAGAGAAACACTGGCGACACTTCACCGGTGAACGCGCCCTTTTCTTCTGGGTGGCAGTTCTGAGCACCGAGCCTCATTCGCAGCTGGTCAGCGTCGATTAGGGTCTGGATACTTCGCAGGTCTGTGAACGGCGGATGAATCGTTACCTCAACTGCTTCGAAGTCTTCTTTTTGTATTAGGTACGCCAACTTCTGCACGCACTGAATGGCCTCAAAGTGGTTGTTGTTCATCTTCCAGTTGCCGCTCACGATTGGTGTGCGTTCATTTGACATTGGGTGCCTCCCGTAGCGCTTTCAGACCAGGAAGGTCTCCGTGCTCGATGAATTCAAGCGATGCTCCCCCGCCCGTCGACACGTGGTCCACTTCCTCGGCGAACCCGAACTCGGCGAGTGCTGCCGCCGAGTCTCCTCCACCGACCACTGTGAACGCCTTGGTGTCTGCCATCGCCTGAGCAACAGTACGGGTTCCTTTTGCGAACCTCGCGTCTTCGAACACGCCCATCGGGCCGTTCCAGAACACCGAGCGCGCATCCATGATCGCGTCGCTAAAGGCGGCTGCTGTGCCAGGACCGATGTCCATACCCTTCGCGCCGTCTGGCAATCGAATGCCGAACGTCGCATAGACCCCATCAGCATCGAGCCCGATGATGTCTTCTGGAAGCAGAAACTTGTCGTACTTCGACATGAGCGATTTGCAGTGGTCGAGCTGGTCTCGTTCGCAGATGGAGTCACCGATCGGCATGCCCTTGGCGGCGAGAAACGTGAAACACATTCCGCCGCCAATCAGCAAGCGGTCCACTACTTGCACCAGGGCCTCGATAACGCCGAGTTTGTCGCTGACCTTTGCGCCACCAAGTACGGCGACGAAGGGGCGCTTAGGTGAGCGTCGAAGGCCCTCCATTACCTCCACTTCGCGCTGTACAAGTCGGCCAGCAGCGGACGGCAACGTGCGAGGCGGCCCGACAATCGATGCATGTGCGCGATGCGCCGCACCGAACGCATCGTTCACATACGCATCGATCCCGGCGGTGATTTCCCGCACGAAGGCTTCCTCGTTGCCCTCTTCACCGGGTGAAAAACGCAGGTTCTCGAGTAGTTCAACACCTGGTGCAAGTTCGGCAAGACGGGCGCGCACCGGAGCCATCGAATACTTCTTGGATGGTGCGCCCTTGGGGCGACCGAGGTGACTCGCGCACACCACATTGGCACCGCGTTCGCGCAGCCACTCGATAGTCGGCAGCGCTGCACGGATACGAAAATCGTCGGTGATCTCGCGGGCGTCATCTGGACCGCTCAGCGGCACGTTGAAGTCGGTGCGAACGAGCACCTTCTTTCCGCGCACGTCACCGAGGTCTTCGAGTACCGGCAACTTCATGAAGTGATGCTCAGGCCAGCGAGCGGCCGACATGCATCGTGGTGTCGACGAGACGGCAGGAGTATCCCCACTCGTTGTCGTACCAACCGAGAACTTTCACGAGTGTCCCCATGCTCATCGTCAGACCAGCATCGAAGATGCAGCTGTGCGGGTTGGTGACGATGTCGCTCGAGACAATTGGTGCGGTGCAATACTCAAGCACGCCCTTGAGGGGGCCCTCTGCGGCCTTTTTAAATGCGGCATTGATTTCGTCGACGGTCGCAGGTTTCGACAAGTTCGCGACAAAGTCAGTGATTGAACCGGTGGGTACCGGCACTCGCAGAGCAGTGCCATCAAGTTTGCCCTTCATTGACTGCATGACGAGGCTTGTTGCACGAGCGGCACCGGTCGAAGTTGGGGTGATGTTGATTGCGGCACCTCGCGCTCGCCGCAGGTCGCTATGCGGCCCGTCGACAAGCATCTGGTCGCCTGTGTAGGCGTGAACGGTGGTCATCAGACCATTCACCACTCCGAAGGCATCGTCGAGCACCTTCACGAGTGGCACGAAGCAGTTGGTCGTGCAACTGGCGTTGCTCACCACCTTGTGCTTCTTTGCATCGAACGTGTCGTGGTTGACGCCGTACACGAACGTCGCATCTGCATCTTTTGCCGGTGCTGAGACAATCACTACGGGAGCGCCCGCCTCGAGGTGTTTGGCAGCAGCATCGCGGTCGGTGAAGAAGCCAGTCGACTCGATCACAACATCCACGCCAAGGGACTTCCAGGGCAGGTTCTTGGGATCTCGCTCCGACAACACCTTGAGCGTCTTGCCATTGACGGAGATGCCGTCATCCGTTGCCTTGATGTCGTCAGCTAATACGCCAAGCACTGAGTCGTACTTCAGCAGGTGGGCCATGGTGGCCTTGTTGCCGAGGTCGTTGACCGCGACAATTTCGAGGTCGGCACCCTTGGTGCGTGCTGCCCGCCAAAAATTGCGGCCGATACGGCCGAAGCCGTTGATTCCAACGCGAATGGTCATGGCGCAGAGCCTAGTTTTTTTCGATGTCGCGATGCGCCACGCGCGCCGACACACCGCGATTCGCCAGCCGCTGGCTGAGCGCCTCTGCAATTGCAACGGAACGATGACGCCCGCCGGTGCAGCCGACAGCGATGGTGAGATAACTCTTTCCTTCGTTGCGGTACGCAGGTACCAGTGACTCAAACAATGACTCGACACGATCGAGAAAATCGCGAGTGGCTGGTTGGTCGAGTACGAAGCGGCGAACGGGTTCATCCTTTCCGGACAGCGGTCGTAGATCTTCGTCGTAATGGGGATTCGGAATAAATCGCACGTCAAAGACCGTGTCAACGTCGAGTGGGATGCCGTGCTTGAAGCCGAACGAAACCACGGAGACCTGCAACGTGTCGGGAAGGTCTTCCACCGAGAAGAGCTCGGTCATCTGTGCTTTGAATTGCGAGAGTTGCAGGGCGCTGGTATCGATCACCTTGTCCGCCACTTCGCGCACTGGCTCCAGCACGTCGCGCTCGTGTTCGATGGCTTCTGACACCGTGCCGGTCTCCGTGCGCATCGGGTGCTTGCGGCGCGACTCCGTGTAGCGCTTCACGAGCGACTGGGTGGAGGCTTCCAAAAACAAGATCCGAACGTCGTGACCTGCTCCGCGCAGTCGCGGTACCGACTTGACTGCGTCAATCTGCTGCGAAGCGACACCGATTACTAGTGCGAGACGCGAGGTGTTCTCGCCAGACACCCCTGCGAGCTCGACGAACTTGTCAACGAGTTCCACTGGCATGTTGTCAACGACGAACCACCCGAGATCTTCGAGCACGTCGGCAGCCTGCGATCGTCCAGCACCCGAAAGGCCGGTGATGAGCAGAATTTCAGCCACGAGCAAACGCTAGTGATGGGGTGCGAATCGATCGTGAACCGCGCGAGCCACCTCGGCCGGCAGCACCTGGTTGAGACGTTCCAGTGACGCCTCGCGCACGCCTCCGATACCACCCAAGGCAGCAAGCAGTTGCTCGCGTCGTTTTGGCCCGAGACCTTTGATGCCGTCCAATTCGCTTGCCTTCATGCGTCGCGATCGTCGCTCTCTGTGGAACGTGTTGGCGAAGCGGTGTGCCTCATCGCGAACCACTTGCAGCATGTAGAGCGCCTCACTCCCCCTCGGTATGCGCACCGGCTCAGGGCGATCAGGCACGTACACCTCTTCGAACCGCTTGGCGATGGCGGCTGCATTGATCTCATCCTCCAGACCGAGTTCGCGCAGCACTTCGACCGCCACACCGAGTTGGCCTTTGCCGCCGTCGACGAGC
The DNA here is from genome assembly GCA_049454015.1 of Ilumatobacteraceae bacterium. Taxonomy (GTDB): domain Bacteria; phylum Actinomycetota; class Acidimicrobiia; order Acidimicrobiales; family Ilumatobacteraceae; genus F1-60-MAGs027. Next base: position 5,350 of record JBMTYA010000083.1, read on the forward strand.
AGAAGTTGCGGTGGGTAGGCGAATCGGCCCGGTTTCTCGCCGCGCTCCGACGCGGGTGCGTCGCGCTCGGCAACGTAAGCGGCCAATCGGCGTGTCAGCACCTCGCGCATCGCCGCGTAATCATCGTTGCCTGCGACCGTCTTCACTTTGAATTTGCGATATTCGCGTTTGAGGGGCAGACCGTCCTCCAGCACCACCATCGATCCCACGTAGTCCGTGCCTTGCAGGTGGGCCATGTCGAAGCACTCGATGCGCAGCGGCGCCTGGGTGAGACCAAGCTGATCTTGAAGTTCGGAGATTGCTCGGCTCCGCGAGTTGTGGTCGCTGGCGCGTTTCATCTTGTGTCGCAAGAGGGCGTCGCCTGCATTCTTCGTCACCACCGACATGAGTTCTCGACGGTCGCCACGTTGCGGTACGCGGATCTCCACCCGAGAACCACGACGCTCGCTGAGCATCGCTTCGAGTGCCGTCGTGTCCTCAGGCTGTGCCGACACCATGACTTCCTTTGGCCATCCGAGGGCCGGCTCGTCTGCGTAAAGATCAACGATCACACGACGCATCAGTGCGGCCGCATCAACGTCTTCGGACTTGTCGATCACATAGCCGTTGTTGCCGAGTACACGACCTTTACGTGCGTAGAACATGTGAACACTCGCTTCAAGTTCGGTGTCGACGAGGGCAATCACATCGAAGTCATCGCCGCGCTCCCCGACCATCAGCTGGCGTTCGAGGGCGCGATCGATGGCACCGAGTCGGTCACGCAGCCGTGCCGCCTCTTCGAAGTTCTGCTCGGCCGAAGCAT
>JBMTYA010000084.1:0-6149 GCA_049454015.1 Ilumatobacteraceae bacterium
TGGAGCATCGGGCCCTTTTCGTTGCCGCGCCAGTACGCGCCGGCGACTTTCATCAGCGCGAAATGACCCAGGCGTCCGGTGCTCGGCACGTGCGGGCCGCGGCACAAGTCGACGAACGAGTCGGTGTTGCGGTACACGCTGACCGTGTCTCCCCCTCCAACTTCGCCGGCATCACCCGCGTCTGCCGAACCCGAGGTGACTCGCTGAATGATTTCGCACTTGTACGGCTGCTCGGCAAACACTCGCAACGCTTCTGCTGGCGACAGCTCGGAGCGAATGAATGGTTGGTCAGCATCGACGATTTGCTTCATTCGTTCACTGATGGCGGCGAGATCGTCGTCGGTGAAGGTTCGCCCGCCTGACAACTCAAAGTCGTAGTAGAAGCCGTCCTCGATTGCCGGGCCGATGGTGAATTTGGCACCCGGGAAGAGCTGCACGACAGCCTGGGCCAACACGTGGGCCGTTGAGTGGCGCAGCACGTGCCGACCGGCGTCGCTGTCAGCGGTGACGATCGAGACCTTGTCTCCCGCCGTGAGCGGCACCGAAAGGTCGCGCTCTTCGTCGTTGACTACCGCGGCAACTGCGGCCTTGGCAAGGCGGGAGCCGATCGAAGCGGCCAGGTCGAGCGATGACGAGCCAGCGGGAACTTGCCTGGTGGAACCGTCGGGCAGCCGAACGTCGATCAGCGCCGCGCTTGACATGCGCGTCTTATTCTACGCGTGCAACTTCTCTGCAGCGGCTATCTGCGCCTCAGAGAAGCGAGGAATCTCCGCCGTCTCTGCGACGATCGTCTCCGTGCGCTTCTTCGTGGCGTATGTGTTGCGATATTCCTGGCCGGTCAATTCGCGAATCTCAAACATCAACTCGTCGGTGATCTCGCGCAGCACCATCGGATCGGCTCCTCGCGACACGTAGCGCGACACGTCAATCGGGCGACCAATTGCAATCTTCACTCGTCCGCCGAGGCGCGGCATCGGAGCATCGGGGGGCTGAATCTCGCGGGTGCCGACGATGCCGACCGGGAAGATCGGGCACCCGACCTTGATTGCAAGTCGCGCCGCACCAGTGTGGCCTTTGTAGAGCATCCCGTCGCGGCTACGCGTGCCTTCCGGGAAGATGCCGAACAGTTCGCCGCGGCGCAGCACTCGCTCCGCCGCATCAAGCGCGGCGTGCGACTTTTCGCCGCCGCTGCGGTCGACGGGGATCATCCCCACCTTCGGGAAGAACCAACGCGTCTTCCACGAGTCCATGTATTCGCTCTTGCCAATGAACGAGATGTTGCGCGGCGAAAGAATCATGAGCAGCGCCGAGTCGAGGAAGCTGATGTGGTTCGGGCACAAGATTGCCGCGCCATTTTTCGGTAAGCGATCAAACCCCGTGAGTTCGAACTTCCACGCGCGGCGCGCAATGGGCGACACGATGCTGCGCAGACGCGATTGAAACTCTGTCGCTCCGTCAAAGACCCAGTCAGGGAACTGCTTCGACGATGTTGCAGGCTGTGGCGCTGCGGTCACAACTCCACTCCGAGCAGCGACGCGGCGGCACGCACGTTCGCACCGCCGGCTGCTGCTTCGTCGATTGCCGAAACGGCGCCGGGCGCATCGAGGTCGTCATCGAGACGTTCTCGCACTGCGAGTAACACGTCGTGACCCCCCTTCTCGTTGCGCGAACCTGCCGCCTTTGAGTCAACAGCAGCCTGCGCCCACTTGCCAAGCCTTTCGGTCGCCCTGTCGATGAGACCTTCGTCCCACTCCCACTCGCTTCGGTAGTGGTTAACGAGGAGACCGAGCCGGATTGCCCGCGGGTCGTAGCGCTTGCGCAACTGGTCGACGAAAACGAGATTGCCTCGGCTCTTTGACATTTTGTATCCGTCCATCCAGACCATGGCAACGTGCATCCAGTGGCGCACGAACGGTGCCCCAGTTGCAGCCTCCGACTGGGCCCGCTCACACTCGTGGTGCGGATAAATGAGGTCGGTGCCTCCCCCGTGCAGGTCGATGGTCGTACCCAATTCCCGCAGGGCAAGGGCGCTGCACTCGATGTGCCAGCCAGGTCGACCGGCTCCCCAGATGGTGTCCCACGAGGGCTCGTCAGATGCCGAAGGTTGCCACAGCACAAAGTCGAGCGGGTCACGCTTGTTGGGGTCGTCGACGTTGCCTCCCCGCTCGCGGGCCAGCATCAGCATCTTCGTGCGGTCGTAGTGCGATACCGAGCCGAAGGCATCGAACTTTGCGACATCGAAGTACACCGAGCCACCCGACTCGTAGGCAAAGCCCCGATTAAGCACCATGCCGATGAAGCCTCGGATGTCGGCGATTGCCGACGACGCACGCGGCGTTGAGTGCATTGGAATGAAGTTGAGCGCGCGCAGGTCGTCTTCGAGCCGCTTCTCTTCTCGGGCGGCGAGATCGAGGTAGTGCATGTCGAGTTCGCGCGCTTTTGCAAAGAGTGGGTCATCGACGTCGGTCACGTTGCGAACGCACTTGACCGTGCGACCCGTATCGAGGAGCCTGCGGATGAGCACGTCATAAGTAAGGAACGTAAACGCGTGCCCGAGGTGGGTTGCGTCGTACGGCGTCACCCCGCAGACATACATCTTCACTTCATTGCCTGGAGCGAAGTCGACCACCTCTCGTCGGGCCGTGTCGTAGAGACGCAAGATGGTTCCCGATTGATCCAAGTCGCTGCTCAGTCGATTCCCGTGAATCGCGGTGCGACTCGAGTCTTGTATCGCACGTTCAATTGCAACAGCACGGCAGTGAGCGCCTCGATGGCAAGTGCATTCGACAAGAGTCCGGCATTCAGCGGTCGGCAGCCAGCGATGCGCGACACCATGTCGCTGATCGTCTTGGTCGCCTCGGGGTCGTCGGAACAGATGAGTACGTCGCTGTCGACGTCATGGTCGAGAGCCCCAAGCTCGACTGCGGGAAGGTGCTGAAACGCCGCGACCACGCGCGACTCCGGTATCGCTGCCTGAACGTGTGCCGCGATGCTGCCGCGTGGTGGGATGAGCGGCTGGAACTCCTTGCCGACTCGCACCAATGCGTTGGCCATGGTGACGACGATCTTGCCCCGCAGATGACCTGCAAGTTCAGTGACTGTGGTCGCCGCAGAGTCCCACGGAGTCGCGAGCACCACTATGTCGCTCATTGCCGCATGCAGATTGTCTCCACCCGTCACGTCCAAGTTGCGAGTTGCCCACTTGGCGCGAAGTTCCGCTGCGACTTCTTCTCCACGTTCACGGCTACGCGAACCGATGCGCGCGGGGTATCCCACTGACGCAAGGCGCGCCGCAAGAGCACTGCCGGCTGGTCCAGTGCCACCGAGGTAGCCGACACTCGGTAGTGAACCTGCCACGTCCACTACCGTAGCGACGTGGCGATTCTCGCGGGCAAGCGTCTCGTCATCACCGGCGTACTCACTGACGCATCACTCGCCTACGGTGTCGCAAAACTCGCGCAAGAAGAAGGTGCGAAGGTCATGTTGACGGGTGCCGGGCGTGGTCTTTCGATCACCCAGCGAACCGCCAAGAAACTGTCGCCTAGCCCTGCAGTCGCCGAGTTCGACGTGACCGACCCTTCGCACGTCGAGTCCGTTCGCGAAGCTGCGCGAGAGCACCTTGGTGGCGTCGACGGCGTGCTGCATTCGATCGGCTTTGCTCCCGCCGCATGCTTGGGCGACGACCTGATGGCCGCAACATGGGAAGACGTGTCGGTCGCCGTGCAAGTGTCGGCATATTCGCTGAAGACGCTCGCCGACGCGTTCATGCCGCTCATGGCGAATGGCGGCAGCATCGTCGGTCTCGACTTTGACAACACGGTGGCTTGGCCGGCGTACAACTGGATGGGCGTGGCGAAGTCGGCACTCGAATCCACCAGCAGGTATCTCGCGCGCGAACTCGGCTCGCGCAAGATTCGCTGCAACCTCGTCGCAGCTGGTCCAATCCGCACCATGGCTGCGAAGTCGATTCCTTCGTTCGCTCAATTCGAAGACATCTGGAATGCCCGCGCGCCGCTCGGCTGGGACATCCACGACTCCTCTGCAGTTGCCCGCGCATGTTGTGCGTTGCTCTCCGACTGGTTCCCAGCGACGACGGGCGAGATCGTGCACGTCGACGGCGGCTACCACGCAGTCGGCGCCTAGGCGCTGCAATGAACCGACTCGCCCACGAGTCGTCGCCGTACTTGCGTCAGCATCGCGACAATCCCGTCGACTGGTGGCCATGGTGCGATGAGGCATTCGCTGAAGCCAAGCGCCGCAGCGTGCCGGTGCTGCTCTCTGTCGGCTACTCCGCGTGCCACTGGTGCCACGTGATGGCCCACGAGTCGTTTGAGGACGCCGAAGTTGCCGAAGTCATGAATCGGCTGTTCGTCAACGTGAAAGTCGACCGAGAAGAGCGACCCGACGTCGACAGTGTCTACATGGACGCCGTACAGGCAATGACCGGCCGCGGCGGTTGGCCGATGACGGTGTTCCTCACGCCGGACGCCCAGCCGTTCTTCGGCGGCACGTACTACCCCAAGCCGACGTTCCTACAACTCATGAATGCCGTCGACGATGCCTGGCGAAACCGCAAGGCCGACATCGACAACAACGTGGAAGCACTCGTCGAGAACATCGGTCGCACGTCTCAGATTTCAACCAACCCGAACCTGCCGCCAATCGATGTGTTCGCCGCCGCCACGAAGCAATACGACTCAACGTTCGACGAAGAGTGGGGCGGATTCGGCAGCGCACCGAAGTTCCCATCCACGATGGCCCTCGAGGTAATGCTGCGGTCGTATCTGAACGACGAGTCTCCCCGCACGCGCCAGATCATCACGACCTCACTCGACGCGATGGCATCAGGCGGCATGTACGACCACTTGGGTGGCGGGTTCGCCCGCTACAGCGTGGATGAGAAGTGGCTCGTGCCGCACTTCGAGAAAATGCTGTACGACCAAGCGCTTCTCGTGCGGCCCTACCTGCACGCCTCGCTCGCCTTGCGCGAACCACGGTGGCGACAAGTCGTCGAAGAAACCATCACTTACGTATTGCGCGATATGCGATCACCCGAAGGCGCTTTCTATAGCGCGGAGGATGCCGACTCTCTAGACGAAACCGGACACTCGCACGAGGGGCATTTCTACGTGTTCACCCCCGAGCAGGTGCGTCGCATCGTGCCCGAGCACCTCGTGGAGTTGGCACTCGACTGGTACGAGATCACCGACGCGGGAAACTTCGAGGGCAAGTCGATTCCGTGCCGGCTCTCCCACCGCGGCAGCTTGCTGCGCAACGACGACGTCGAGACGGTTCGTCAGTTGCTGCTCGCAGCGCGAAACACCAGGCATCGACCGGGGCTCGATGACAAAGTCATCACCGAGTGGAACGCGCTCATGATTGCTTCGCTCGCCGAGGCAGCTGCTGCGTATGGCAACGACGAGTGGGCGCTCGCCGCACAACACGCCGGCGACTTCGTCTCGACGACGATGCGCCGTGCGGACGGTCGCTGGCTGCGCACGTGGCACCGAGATGCGACACCCAAACACTTGGCGATGGCTGCGGATCTCGCCAACCTCGTCGATGCCTTCACTCGCCTCTACGAACTCTCGGGAGTCGCTCGCTGGGTGACTCTCGCCCGCGAGGCAGCAGACCAACTTCTCACGCACCACTGGGATGCCGCAGAAGGCGGCCTCTTCACCACGCCCGACGACGGCGAGCGCCTCATCGTTCGCCAGAAAGACTTGATCGACAACGCGACACCTTCCGCAAATTCGGTCGCCGCATGCGCACTACAACGACTCGCGGCCTTAATCGGGGATTCTCGCTACGCCGAGCACGCTGACGCGATCTTCAAGTTGCTGGCACGCATCGTGGTGAGCGCTCCGACCGCGTTTCCGCATCTCTTGTGCGCGCTGCACTTGCGTCACGTCGGCACCACGGAGGTCGCCGTCACCGGCAAGCGAGGCGACCTCGTCAGTTTTCTGCAGTCGCAGTGGCTGCCAACTGTCGTGTTGGCGTGGGGCGAATCATTCGACTCACCGCTCTTTGCCGACCGCAAGCCGGGTCTTGCTTACGTATGCCGTCAGTACGCGTGCCAAGCCCCTGCCTCGACACGAGACGAATTGGTCACGTCGCTGCGCACGGCTCTCTCCGGGGCCTGAGCACCA
>JBMTYA010000085.1:0-6130 GCA_049454015.1 Ilumatobacteraceae bacterium
AGCGACAGAGACTTCAAACATCTCTCCGCTTCGTCGCGACGTCGGCTGAGCGGTTCCCGCCACCTTCGCAGAACCTGCTCACCTCTCAGAGGGTGTGTTGCCCTTATTGCAGTCGGCAATACTCGTCGTTATTGAACCTTCGCTGCCAACGATCGTGCAGGAGTTCAACCTCTGATGACTCAACGCCCAATGGTCGCGAAGCCGTTTCGAAGTGGAAGAGCCGAGCATGTGGCGTCCAAATGATGCGCAGTCCGCGATCAAGCAACTTAAAGGCGAAGTCAACATCATTGAACGACTTGGGGAAGACCGTGCTCATTCCGCCGACCTCGTCGTAGGCCGTTCGTCGAATCAGGGCACAGGCACCAGTCACACCGCTGCACTCACGGGCAACCGCCAGCACACCGAACTCTCCCGGCCCGTTCGATGATTCACCAGTGCGAAAATTGTGGGGAATCGGCGTGTTGGAATGCCCGGCACTCTGAATTCGACCATCTTCCAAGAGCAACATCGGCCCTACCATCGCGACATCAGGTTCGATGGTGTAGCTCATCATCGTTCGCAACCACTCTTCCTCGAAGATTTCCGTGTCATCATTCAGCAGCAGCACGAACTCACTGTCGGTCAGAGCCACCCCGAGGTTGCATTTTGCCGAAAAGTTAAAGGGTTTGTCGTACGGCACCAGGCGCACGCGGTGATCGGCGATTCTTCGCAGGGCATTCCAGGCATCATCCGGCGAGTGATCGTCGATGATGACCAGCACTTCATAGTTGCTGTATGACGTGTGGGTCAAGATGCTTTCAACACAGTGGGCAACCAAACAGGTGTCGACACCAAACACTGATTTGTGCGTACCGCACGTCGGGATGATGATGCTTACACGCGGCTCACTATCCAAGACTCGAACAACTTTCTGGAAGGGATAAGGCTCAGCCTTGGTGACAGTTGCGCGAACTCCGCGTCGGTCGATGGCCTCTTCCACGGCGCGAACAGCTGCGAGGAAAGCATACGGTTTCTCTTCGTGTGCCAACGCGGTTGAACCCGTGATTGCTCTCCAGTGGTACAGCACTTCGGGAACATGCACAATTTGACGCGCCCGCTCGGTAACTCGCAGAAAGAGGTCATAGTCCTGTGATCCATCGAAGCCAGAACGAAATCGCCCGACGGCGTTGACCAGCGAGCGGCGAATCACCGAGAGGTGACTGCAGTAGTTCTGCGCCATGAATCGTTGCGGTGACCATCTCGGCTTTCGGAACTCGTCGTAGTGGCGACCAGATTCATCAACCTTGTCTTCATCGGTGTACACGTAGTCGACGGTCTCATCACCGTGGATCGTCTCGAAGACGCGCTGCAACGCCTGCGGATGGAGGTCGTCGTCATTGTCGAGCAAGGCCACAAACGTGCCTTCGGCAAGAGAGAGGGCGTCATTGGAGGCCGCGACGATTCCCCCGTTCTTTGCCCGAAAGTGCACTTTGATTCGTTCGTCATGGGCCTGCAGTTGCAACAATCGCTGCCGCACCCATGGTTTCGTAGAACAATCATCGACGAGACACCACTGCCAGTTGGTGAAGGTCTGTGCAAAGACTGAGCGAACACACGACTCAAAGGCTTCTCCCGGTGGGTTGTACACCGGGGTCACAATGCTGAAGTAGGGAATCTGCTCCGAGACTCTCGCGGCCATACCTAGCGTAGAAGCCGCTTCACAACGCGAATCGGCAACATCAGCAGTCGCCCAAGTTTCCAAGTGCGTGACGCATAGACCCGATCAAGTTCCGCCGAGCGCAGAGCAAGGGCTTCGGTGCGAGTTGCCGCCGCTGCCATCGCTTGTTCCAATCGGGCGATGTGTGCGAGGTGATTCTGAATGTGCAGGTTCTTCTCGTGATTCACCGTAAGCGCGGCAGCGAGTTCATATTCCTTCGTTTGTAAACGCACGCGCATCTCACCCGACTTCGCTGCCTCACCGATTGCAAAGTCGCGTAGCTGCATAATCTGCAGTCGTGCCTCTACGAGCTCAATTGACTGAGCCTGTTCGTCTGTCACATCGTGACTGCTTGCATCAGCTTCGCTCTCACGACTGTTTGATGGTCGCTTTTGCACCGACATCACACTCCAGCCTAGGTGAAGCGACCGAGGCACCCATCTGAAAGTCTGCAGGATTCGACTGGTACTCTTTCCTGCGATGCAACAGCTACGGGAGATCTATTCCTCCCGCGGACTTCTGTGGAACCTTACGGTACGCGAACTCAAGCAGCGCTATCGGGGGTCGTTCCTCGGCTGGGCGTGGTCGATGCTCAACCCGCTCAGTCAGATGGCGATTCTCACGTTCGTCTTTGGTGTGGCATTGGGCATTACTGCCCCTATCGGTGACCCATCAGGAATCGACATCTATGGTCTTTATCTCCTGAGCGGAATCATTCCGTGGGGATTTTTCTCGCTTGTCTGTGGACTTGGTTTGCAATCGCTCACCACCAATGCCGCATTGATTCGCAAGGTGGCGTTTCCCCGGGAGACGTTGGTGTTCTCCCAAGTGGTGTTCAGTTTCGTGCAGTTTTCTATCGAGATGACGATTGTTTCGATAGCGCTGGCCATTGTCGGGAGTCCGCTGTATCCGTTCTTGCCACTGACGGTCATGATCATGATCACCATGACGGTGTTTTGCACGGGTATTGCCCTCATGCTTGCGGTCGGCGCCGTGTATTTTCGCGACCTCAGCTACCTCTGGACCATCATCAATCAGGTGTGGTTCTTCGCTACGCCGGTGATCTACGACCCCAACCGGTTCAAAGAGCAGGTCAGCGAACCAGTGTTCTTCGTACTGCACTGGCATCCACCGGTGGTCTACCTGCGCGCTATCCGTCACACGATTTATGACGGTCGATTCCCCGGCACTGCTGACTTGGTGTATTGCGTCGTAGCAGCCGGTCTCTCGCTGCTGCTCGGCCTGCGTGTATTCCGTGCCTTCTCTGCGCGAGTTGCCGAAGAGGTCTAGTTCAGTCTTTGCGAATCTGCCAAGTCGATGGCACCCGCACGACACCCGAATCAAAGATTCCGCGGTGATGCACATCAAAGGTGATCCAGTGACGGTGATGGTCGAACTCCGTCATGCCGGTTGCATCCGTGATCGAGGCAGAGATGGTGTACTGGCCATCGAGCAGTGGAAGGTCGGGAATGTCGACGATCGCACTCGTCGGACCATCGAGTGCACGAAGACGGGCATGGGCTTGTTGGGTAGATGTCGACCAGACGTGTTGACCCTGCAGAGTATCGATAGAGACACGAACGATCGGTGACTCAAGCCTCGTGTGGGCATTCATCTGCAATCGAATCTGAACGTGAGAACCCGTTTCCACCATGCTCGTGGGTTGGCCATTTCCATCAAGCAAGTGCAGACTCGTGATCTGGGCGTCTCCGGTTCCCCAGCGTTCATGGTGTGACGCTGCATCGCGCTCGTGACGTTGGTAGCTGCCACCGGTGTACGCCGCAATCACCTCGCTTGAGTCTCCATGCATTCGCATTCGACCTTTTTCCAGCCAGACCGTGCGAGAACACAGTTGTTCGACCAGACCAAGGCTGTGGCTCACCACCACGATGGTGCGCCCTTCGCGCCGAAACTCTTCGATCTTTTCGCTTGACTTTCGTTGGAAGCCCTGGTCTCCGACCGAGAGCACCTCGTCGATGAGCAAGATGCGAGGGTCGACGTGCGCGGCGATGGAAAAGCCGAGCCGCACCACCATTCCGGAGGAGTAGTTCTTGACGGGCGTATCGATGAATTCGCCAAGCTCAGCGAAGTCAACTATCGCATCAAGCTTTGCTTTCACGTCATTGCGTGACATGCCAAGGATCGACCCGTTCAAGAAGATGTTCTCCCGTCCGGTCAATTCAGTGCTGAAGCCGGCTCCAAGTTCCAAGAGCGCGGCGACGGTTCCGTTGACGGTCACGGTGCCACGATCGGGACGATAGATGCCGGTCAGGCACTTCAGCAGCGTCGATTTACCCGAACCATTGGCCCCGATGAAGCCCACCGTTGCACCGTCGGGAATCTCAACGTTGATGTCGCTCAGCGCCCAAAATTCGTCGTATCGAGCCCGACGACCCCGCAGCATTGCCGCCTTGATGTAGCGGTTGCGCTCGTGGTACATGCGGAAGTTCTTCCACACTCCTTCAACTCGAACTGCAACATCTGACATGCGACCTACTTCGACTTCTTGCTGCGGCTGCGCTGGCGAAGCACCCGGAGTTTGGCTTGCACGTTCGCTGGGAGTTTGTCATCATTCCAGTTGGAGATCAGGCGGTCAGCGTTGGCCGCGTAGTAGCGATCTTCTTCCGTTTGATTACGTGAGTCTTGATACCACGGCAGATGTCGCGCCTCGTAGGGTGGGGCAGTACGCAGAGACTTACCGTTTTCGTGACCCTGCCCAGGTCGGTACATGGCAAAGGTGGTGTCGATGGGCGCCCGATACAGCTTGCTGCCGACTTTTTCTTTCCAGAACTGCCCCTCCCACAGGAGCACGTTCTTCTTGTGGCGATAGTGATTCGGTAGATCATCGATCTTCAGCGAAAAACCGACTTTGTCAATATCGGGGTGCTGCTCGAGTGTTCGTTTGAACATCGGCAAGGCATCCTTGGGGCACTCGGCGGTTGGCACGACATCTGGATCAGTCACGATGAAATGCCGGTCGTGGCCGAGTTCGGGAACCAGACCGCTCAACCACGGCGCTCGATGTCCGAGGTTGAAGTTGTTGTAGTGCACGCGATACTTCGTCTCCTTCAAGAACGCCAAGAGGGGTGGGTAGGTACTGGCGTTATCGCAGAACCACAGCTCTTTTTGCCCGACCGACTCGAGCCATTTCACCAGTTGCAGTAGCGCGGTCAACCTGTCGCGAACGGTGATGATGACGGGAAACTGCTCAATCATCGGCTCAACATCCGCAGACGATGCATCACGACGAGACTACCTTCAGCTCGACACTCATTCGCTCAATAGAGTGTGGAAGGAATGAGCCAGATACTCCGCAGCAAGCGAGTGAGTGACGTCGTCGAATTCACGTACGCGACTACTGCGCTCTTTCTCCTGACTCAAGGACCCGTCTACACGCTCTGGAAGCCGAGCGCTGACTATCTGCAGTTTCTGCCAGACCCACCAGTTTCAATGGCGTATTTTGCCACCTTCGCACTTGCACAGCTGCCGGGCGTGCTGTTGCTTGCTCGCCGCTTACCGACAGATCTGTTCCGCTTGCTTCCCTTCAGACTGCTGGTGGCACTGCTGATTTGGTTGGGCATTACCAGTGCACTCTCAACGTTTGCGCGGCATTCCGTGCCTGAGTTTCTCGCCCTCGTTGTGACGACATGCTTTGGGTTGTACTTGGCCGTCACTTTCAGCGTGCGTGCCGTGCTGTGGCAGTTGGTGATTGCAATGGGCACAGGTTCCTGGTTGTCGTATCTCGCAGTAGTGCGACTTTGGGAAGGGGCTCGGGATATCGATGAGGGCTACTGGATCGGCATCTACTTCAATCGCAACTCTCTCGCCCCTGTTGCGGCAGTTGGTGTTTTGGCGGCGATCTCGCTGGTTCAATGGAGGAAGTTTCAAGTCCTCATCGGTGTTTTAGTAAATGGAGGGCTGCTATTTCTCTGTACGGCCTTTGGTTTGGTGCTTTTTCGTTCGGAATCAGTTACTTCCTTCGGCGCACTAACGGTCGTTTTCGTAGTGATGACTCTTGTATCTTTAACGGTCTTCGGGCCACTCTCTCCAATGAGAGATTGGCACCCAGGACGTGTCTTGACATTCATTGTCTTGTTGTCAGCTTTGCTTATCGGGGTGCTACTTCGACAAGGATTAGGCGCACTTTCCTTAGTGAATCGCGTAGACACGTTCAGTGCCCGAACTCCGTTATGGTCATTGAGCTGGTCGGGGTTTTTGGCGCATCCTTGGTTGGGTTGGGGGTGGCAAGCCGCGTGGAGGGTGCCAGATTTTCGACGTCAAGGTGAGTGGTGGACAGTAACGTGGGAAAACTCGTGGAGCCACAGCGGCTATTTTGACCTCTTGCTCGGCGGTGGCGTGCTTGCGGGACTCCTGTTTATCCTCTGGGACGCTTCCAACCTTCTCAAGTTTCAACGAGGCGGCAGAGACTCTGTG
>JBMTYA010000086.1:0-6101 GCA_049454015.1 Ilumatobacteraceae bacterium
GTGCAAGGCGCTGGTCGAGCGACTCAACGTGGCTGGTGATGCGAATGAAGTGGGCGTCGGTGACGGCGCGCTCGCGCTGCAACTCGTAGCGCAGATCGTCGACGGTGACGAGACGGCTTCTTGAGTAGGTTGATAACACGTCAAGCTCACGAATCCTGAGCGTTGAATAAATAGTTACTTGTGACTTTGTCAGGCAGTTTGTGCTACCGCACACCTAGGAATCGGTCTGAAGGCTTGGTGTTGACAAAAAAGTTCGAGCTGAACAGATTCGATGTCCTCTGGTTCGGAAAGGTTTTCTCATTTGCACCAGATATTTGACTGACCAAACTAGAACTTTCCGATCTCGTCTGCCCTCTGACATATAGACACTTTCTTGAAATTGCTAGATTTAAAATTGGTGGCGCAAACCAACAAGACTCCTGTGGCGATATTGCTAGCCAGTCCGCAGACAGAACGACTGCTACGACTCTTCTCGCTCCCTGAATTTGTTGAAAAATTTCTTCCAACAGTGGTTGACATAAGAACAATAAAGTTATCGCTATTCTCAAGACTCAAGGCTCGTGGACACAGAGTCTTGCATGCTGTTGAAACCGCAGACTGGCAAGAGCGCGCACTTTGTGAGCACATCGTTAAAGAGTATTTGGGCAAGATTGAGCTAGTAGTCGGCTTGGATAGTCAGATCTCAATTCTTGATCGTCTCTCAAGACATCCATCCGGTTCAAAGCGGTGCTTTGCGATTCAGATGGGTTCTCATCCTAGATTTTATGAAAGGGATATCGTTCGAGATCGACCCACTAAAGTCACTCTTTTGTCGTGGGGCTCACGGGAATATAACAACTATTCCCGGAACGGTCTCTATCCAGAGCACATCATCGCGGTTGGCTCACTTATGCGAGCTTTGGCAGACAGGCAAAATAGTGCAGCACGCGTTACGCAAGATCCTTACGATCTCTGTATTGTGAGCCAATTCAGACCAGTCCCTGATCCGTCTATAAATGTTTCAGACTCGGCTCACGCTGAGTCACAAACGATGCCTGCATTACTAGAAGTCTTCGAGCCTGCCATCAAGAAATTGAACTTGAAAGTAGTGGTCGCACTTAGAGCCCAAAAATTCCTCGCGACGTCAATCAAAGCTGGCGACGAAAAACTCTGTTTTGAACAGAATCTAGATGCCCCATTTACCTTTACAGCGAGCGGTGATCTCTATTCGAGTTACTCAGCCGTACTACAATCTCGAATTTCAGTTGGTCGGAATTCAAGTCTCTTGTTTGAGTGCATGGCGTCATCAAGTCGGATTATTTTCGTCAATCCAACGTTGCGAACTGAGTTCAACCCGCCATCGGATTGGCCATACGGGTATGTGCGTCCTTCGGCGGAAGATATTGAGTCAATCTTGAAAATGCTCTTGAACATGTCCGAAGAGCAGTACTCATTCTCCACAAAGAAGATAGCTGCGAAGTATTGCGAGCATGAGATCGACACCCTTTCGAATATTGCTCAATTACTATCAGTTTCATAGTTGTCTAACTTGATTCTTGAATCGTAGGGATGTACTGCGGTTGTCAGAATTGACGTTCCGAGAACGAGTTCAATCGACTTGCCGCTCGGTCTTGAAACCCATGTATTGGTTATCAGCGATCTTTGCGCAGCGCTGCACATACGCGGGGTGACCGGGAAGCGGCATGAACACCCGCGGTTTCCCATAAATGTTGGTGCCGAGATACCAGGAACTACACGATGTATAGAGCGTCATGCCAGCCACCGTGTTGACGTGCTCGACCCACTCAGTTTGAGCGCCAAGCTCCGCCTCGATGGTTGAGTGACCGCGATTGCGAAGGTGCCTGAGACATTCCGCAATCCACTCGACATGGTGCTGGATGGAGACAATCATGTTTGTCAGTACTGACGGGCTTCCGGGTCCGGTAATCATGAAGAGGTTCGGGAACCCGTGCACACAGAGCCCGAGATAATTGACAGGCCCGTCGGACCACGCGTCACCGAGCAGCTGTCCCTCGCGGCCCCGAATCTTGATTTTGTTGATGGCGCCAGTCATTGCGTCAAATCCGGTTGCGAACACGACCGCATCAAACTCGTGTTCGACGTTCTTCCGCGCCGTACTTGTTCCGTCGGCGGTCGAGTCACCGAAGAGGATTCCCCGTTCGGTGAATCGCTCGATTGGCTGCTCGCGTAAATCGATGAGCGACACATTCGGGCGGTTGAACGTCTCGTAGTAGTCAGAGTCGACGCAGAGTCTCTTGCAGCCGATTACGGAGTCAGGGGAGAGCTTGCGGGCGGTGTCGGGGTTTTGTACCGTGCTGCGAATCTTCTCGCGAACGAAATCTGCGATGAGCTCGTTCGACTGCGGGTTCGTGAGCGCGTCGTTGAAAGCGCCCAGAAAAAGCAGGCCACCCTTTTGCCACCGGGCTTCGAGGGTGTCGTAGCGCTCGGCGGCGCTCACTTCGCAAGCGCCGTGAGGACCAGTCGGGGTGTCTCCGCCTAGAGCCGCGCGGGTGAGGCTGTTCTTACGACGAAACTCTCGGTAGTTCTCCTTGATCGAAGCGACGTAGTCCGGCGCGAGTTTCTGGTTGCGTGCCGGTACGGAATACGCAGGTGTTCGCTGCAGCACGGTGAGATGGGCAGCCTGCTGCGCGATGACTGGGATTGATTGAATGCCAGACGATCCGGTCCCGATTACTGCCACCCGCTTGCCGGTGAAATCGACGCCTTCGTGCGGCCAGTTTCCGGTGTGGTACTTGGCGCCTTTGTACTTGTCGTCATCGGGGAATCTCGGAATGTTTGCTGCAGACAGGCAGCCAGTTGCAAGCACGACATAGTGCGCGTCGGTCGTTCCCTTCGAGGTCGTCACTCTCCACGTGCGACCTTGCCACTCGAGCGCTTCGACGGTCGCCTCAAACGAGATGTCGCGGCGTAGATCGAAACGGTCAGCGACGTGTTCTGCATATCGCAAGATTTCTGGTTGCGTCGCGTATTTCTCCGACCACTCCCATTCCTGCTGTAAGTCTTCTGAGAACTGGTACGAGTATTCGAGACTGGGAACGTCGCACCGAGCGCCGGGATAGCGGTTCCAGTACCACGTGCCACCGACCCCGCCACCACGCTCGAAGACGTGCGCAGAGAAACCCGCGGATCGGGCTTTGTGGAGCATGTACATTCCGGCGAACCCCGAACCGACGATGGCGACGTCGACTCGGTCCGGCGCTGCCCCCATGCGACAATTGTTGCTTATGCACGCTTCGTGTGGCGAGCGCGACGAATTGTCGGCGGATGAATCGGTGACTACCGACAGGTACATGGCAGGTAGTTTGGCTCTGCAACGATGAGGCGTGTTCTGGTAACCGGAGCGGCGGGATTCGTCGGGCGACAGATTGTTGCAAACCTGGCTGCACGTAATACGTCAATAACTGCAGTAGTACGAAGCGGAGCTGTCAGTCGCCTGAGTCCAGCAGGTGTCGTGGACCGTGTAGTGGTCTCTGAGGATCTCTTTTCGGAAGATGAGGATTGGTGGGAACACTGTGTCTCAACTAGCGACATCGTGATTCACACGGCTTGGTACACAAATCCTGCCGACTACATGACGTCAGCCGAGAACTTCCGGTGTGCCGAGGGCACAGTTCGGATGGCAATCGGTGCTGCAAATGGAGGAATCAAGCGATTCGTCGGTCTTGGAACATGTCTTGAATATGAGCAAAGCGGAAATCTTCTGACAACGGCGACAAATATCCGCCCGCAGGGGGCTTATGCAAGCGCAAAAGCGGATACGTATCTTCGTCTCTCAGAGACATTCCGCAAGACCTCCATCGAATTCGCGTGGTGCCGACTTTTTTATCTGTACGGCGAGGGCGAACGTGAGGAGCGGCTCGTACCGTACTTGCGTCGCCAACTCAGCCAGGGAAGAGAAGTCAGGTTGTCAAACCCAAACCAGGTGCTCGACTTTCTGAACGTGAGCGAGGTTGCTCGCAAGATCGTGGACGTCGCGTTGAGCGACGGTGTCGGCGCGTACAACGTCTGCTCAGGGGTTGCCACCACCGTGCGCGAACTAGCGCTGCAAATTGCCAAGCAGTACGGTCGCGAAGACTTGGTGATCGATTCGAGCGAGAATGTGCACCAAGTGAACCCGGCCATCGTTGGCCAGCCGAGCCTCTGACTTCGTTCGAGCTACCGCGTAGGAAGGGCAGCCTCAATTAGAGGCGTTCGTACATTTCGAGTTGCGGTATGGCCGTGTACAGCTCGCAATTCGTAAGCCCGAGTGCACGGAGCTCGGCCGCAACTTCGGTCCGCAGGTTCCACGCCAGCACCAGCACCCTCGTCGGCCTAGACGCAACGAGGTCTTCAGGAGAAACGATTGGTATGCGCGTGCCCGGGAGGAAACGCCCTTGCTTGAAAGTGCTCCTGTCGGCAACTGACGGCAAGAGGTCGGGCTTGACCCCCGCGAAGTTGAGGAGTGTGTTTCCCTTGGCCGCGGCTCCGTATCCAAGCACTCTGTGACCCGAGGTCTTCGAGTTGACCAGAAAGAGCAAGAGTTCATCCTTGATTTTCTCAGCCGCAGATTGGAGGCCGTGGTAGAAGTCGCGAGAGAACATTCCGGCTGCTCGCTCGCGCTCCATCAGGGCTGTGACGCGCGGATTGGTGGGGTGGCTCGTGGAGTCGGCTCTGCACGACGAAACCCGCAGGCTGCCACCGTGCGTTCCTATTTCCTCAACATCAAACACTCTGAGACCGGCTTTGGCAAAGATCTCGACGGTTGTCATGAACGAGAGATACGAAAAGTGCTCGTGATACACCGTGTCGAATTGCCTCTCGGTTATCAGCCGATAGAGGTGCGGGAACTCGCAAGTAAAAACGCCGTCTTTTTTGAGTAGCTGGCCGCACGCCTGGGCAAAGTCATTGATTTCGGGCACGTGGGCGAGCACGTTGATGGCAACCATGAAGTCGGCTTGTCGATCCTGCTTCACCAGCTGCTGAGCCAAATCCATTGACAAGAATTCTTGGACGACCTCGATGCCTTTTTGGCGGGCTACTGCTGCCGTGCTTGCAGTCGGCTCAATACCGAGACACGGGATTCCGCGTCGCTGTACGTGTTGCAACAAATAGCCGTCATTTGATGCGATCTCGATGACGTGCGAATTTGGGCCGAGACCGTACTTCTGCACTGCGTCAGCAACGAGGTTGTCGGCATGCCGTACCCATTCGTTGCTGAACGAACTGAAATAGGCGTATTCCTCATTGAACAGTTCCGCAGCCCTTGAATAGGCCTCGGCCTGCACGAGCCAGCAACTCTCGCAGACGTAAACACGAAGCGGGAAGTATTTCTCTGGCCGTCGCATCGTCACCTTGGTGAGATAGGCGTTCGACGGCGGTGATGCACCGAGGTCGAGCATTGAGAAGCGCAGATCCACGTCACAATGGCGACACTTCACGGCACAAGGCTACTCAATGCATCACCTCCAGAACCTGCGTCGTCCGAGTGTGGTCGATGACGGCCGAGTATGCGAAACTGCGATGAGAACATGAGTGATAAAAACCCGGCGTCTCAAGAACAAGCGACTGCACAACGCTTGATTGATGACATGCGCGGAGTTCGCTACGGCGAAGTACTCCCAGTGTTCTTGCGCGAGGACGGTTTGCACGCCGAGGTGTACGGCACACAGATGCTGAATGACTGCCCGCAGCACTTATGGGAGAAACTCGATGCGGCCGCCATCGCCAAGGAACTCGGCGCCGTGTTCGTCAAACTCAACGGTCCTCGAAAGTGGGTGCTCGACGGGCTCGGCACCAAGGTCGCCCATGTCGAACCAGTGCTCCGTGACTTCGGCGGAATCATGTTCCGTCGAATCGCAACGATCCACCTCGGAGACAAACCAGCCGGCGGGCCGTACACCGAGAACCAGGTGAATAGAGGAGCCGTCTTCTTCTTTGACGCTGGGAAACCCGTTTACGAACTCGTGAACCCTGATGGCAAGGCCTACCTGATGCAGGCTCTGTGCATGGGGGTGGATGCTTCGATGAGTGAAGAAAGTCTTCCCTCGCTCGGCTCGCGCCTCGCGTTGCCAGCCGGCTGGACATATCGCACTCGAGTGCTC
>JBMTYA010000087.1:0-6086 GCA_049454015.1 Ilumatobacteraceae bacterium
ATCTCCACACCCTTCACTGCCTGGATGCTCATAATCGCCTGCGCGAGCATGCCATCGATTTTGCGATCCCAGTGCACGTGGCTGCCGAGGCCAACCGGCATGCCATAAGCGAGCACTTCGACGATGCCGCCGAGACTGTCGCCGTCTTTCGCGGCGGCTTCGA
Organism: Ilumatobacteraceae bacterium; assembly: GCA_049454015.1. Lineage (GTDB taxonomy): Bacteria > Actinomycetota > Acidimicrobiia > Acidimicrobiales > Ilumatobacteraceae > F1-60-MAGs027. The sequence continues at coordinate 164 of JBMTYA010000087.1, forward strand.
TCTCGGCAATCATCTTTGCTTCGGCACTCTTGTCGAAGCATCGCACCGGAGATTCGTCGATTGCCTGCTGGTCGGCTGGCGTTGGTCGGGTCGACGAGGTCACTGCTGCCGAACCCATCGACACGACGTGTGACACGATCTCCACACCAATCTGCTTGAGCAACAACTTGGCAAGAGCACCAGCGACCACTCGGGCGCTCGTCTCGCGTGCGCTCGCACGCTCGAGCACGTCGCGGGCGTCGACAAAGTCGTATTTCTGCATGCCCGCCAAGTCGGCGTGACCGGGTCGTGGCTGCGTGAGCGGCTTCTTCGTCGCCCCTGGATGCGGCGACATCTCTTCGTGCCACACGTCGCTGCGGAACCACTCGGTGTTTTTGATGAGCACCGCCACCGGCGAGCCCAACGTGCGACCGTGACGGATTCCGCCGATCAACTCAAACTCGTCTTGCTCGAATTTCTGGCGCGGCCCGCGACCAAAACCAAGGCGTCGGCGCGCGAGTTCGGCTGCCAGATCAGCCGCCGTGACCGGCAAGTTCGATGGGAGCCCCTCGACGATCACCATCAGCGCCTGACCGTGACTCTCGCCGGCGGTCAAGTAGCGCAACATGCGCAGTGAATTCTACCGTTGTGATTTTGCAAGCTCAGCGAGCGCAGCCCGTCGCATGAGCGCGATGTCTGGTCGACGAGCAAGCCACAACTCTTGTTGCCGTGCTGCTTGCGCACACAACATGTCAAGACCGTCGACCACCTTGGCGCCCCGTTCTCGCGCTGCGCGCAGGAGTGGAGTCTCGAGCGGGTTGTACACCGCATCGAGCACGCAGTGGTGAGACGACAACACTCGTGGGTCGAACGGCACAGCTTCAGGCGACACGCCTGCCATGCCCTGCGGAGTCGTGTTGATGATGGTCGCGCACTCCCCAACTTCACCAATTTCGATTGACCGCGTGCTCCCCGAGCGCACGGTGTTGCCGATCGACACGGCTTCGTCTCTTCGCTGTGGGCTGCGGTTGGCGACCCACACCGATGCGCCTGCTCGCGCTAGTGCGGCTACCACCGCACGTGCGGTGGCTCCGGCACCGATGACGGCCACGCTCGCCAAATCGGCGCCTGCCAGACGCAGAGCATCCACACACCCGTCCCCGTCGGTGTTGTAGCCGACGAGTAATCCGTCTGCCGCACGCACAACGGTGTTTGCTGCGCGCACGAGCCGCGCTTCGTCGTCGACCCGATCGAGAGCAGTGACCACCATCTCTTTGTGCGGCATGGTGACCGAGAGCCCGGCGATACCCAGCACTCGCATTGCGTCGATTGCAGTTGTGGCATTCGCGGGGTCGACCTCGAAGGCCGCGTACACCCAGTCGTCGCCGTGCGCCTCAAACGCTGCGTTGTGGATTGCTGGTGACAGGCTGTGACGCACTGGGCTTCCGATGACCGCCGCCAGTTTCGTGCGCGAAGTAGGCGTCATGAGAACGACTCGATTGTCACTGCAGAATTCCGGCGGCTTGCGTCGTCACGGCAGGATTCCGGCTGCTTGCGCGGTCGCCACGTTTTGTTCGTGCAGTCGATAAGTCGTCGAGAAGGCGTGACGACCTTCTGCGTCGCTCAGCACGTAGAAGAGCAAGCGGCACTCTTCGCGCTTCTCACGGCGGTTTCGAGCGGTGCAAAGTGGGTCGTCGTCGGTCGGATCATCGGCCGGGTTCATCGCTGCAATCAACGACGCTTCGCCTGGGTTCGCAATCGGGGTCGGCGGCAAGCCCTTGCGGAGGTACACGTTGTAGGGCGTGTCAGCTGCCTTCAAGTCGGAGAACGAAGCACCTTCGGCCGCGCCGTAGTAGAGGGCGGCGTCAATCTGCAGTTCCATATCGAGTTCGAGGCGGTTGTGGATGACTCGCGACACGAGTGCGCGTTCGTCTGGCACCTTCACTTCTTTTTCGATGAGCGACGCAATGATCAAAATCTCATATGGGGTGCGGCCGAGTCGCTGCGCTGCGGCCTCGATGTCGTTGGCGAGAGCCCGCGTGCGCATTTCTTCGATCATGCGGCCGAGCACGTCTTCTTCGGTCTCATAGGCGGCCACTCGGTAGAGCGCCGGGAACAGAAGCCCCTCGTACGACGTGGCGCCTTCTGGTCTGAACGGCGCCGGCAACGTATTGGCGTCGAGGGCCGCTTGCACCTCAGCCACGCTGAAACCTGGCGCATCGCGTTCGAGTCGCGTTGCAACTTGCGCAGCGGTAAAGCCCTCCGGGAAGACAACTTCGACTTCGATCACTTCGTTGTCGGGCTGCTCAGCCACTGCTGCGGGTGTGTCTGCCTGGTTGGCAATCGACCGCACTTGCCAGCCGGCCCACGCGATGAACACGAGTGCGACGGCTGCTAAGCCGATCAGAATCTGGCGCGAATAGCGACGCAGATCGGGCAACATGCCGTCAACATCGGAGTCGTCGTCAGGGCGCGCCGGATCCCACGGGTCTTCGGTCCAGGGCCGCTCAGTCATGATCGGCCCCGCGAACTCAGTCGCTCAGTCATGATCGGCCCCGCGAACTCAGTCGCTCAGTCATGGTTGCGGCTCTTTCGCCTGCTGGTTGCGCCGGTGGTCGATGAACGACTGCAGCATCACCGCTGCCGCCACTTTGTCTACTACGCGACGTCGTGCATCCGCCTTCATCTCCATCTCCATGAGCGAGCGATCAGCAGTCTTCGTCGTGAGCCGCTCGTCGTACAGGTGCACTGGCACGCCGAGCACGGCCCGCAACTGCTCCGTCTCTTTGATTGCATTCTCAGCGGCAGCCGTGACTTTGCTTTGCATGTTGAGAGGCAGCCCTACCACCACGGCGTCTGCTTCATATTCGGTAACCAAAGAGCGAATCTTGGCGTGGTCTTCGTTGCGTGATGCACCACGTTGCACGACGGTGAGCGGAGTTGCCACGCGTTCGTCAGGGTCGCACAGCGCCACGCCGATGCGCTTGCTGCCGAGATCGAGCCCGAGACAGCGCATCACTACGAGCGTCGCGCGGCCTCCACCGCTTTGGCCGCAGTGATGAGTGCGTCGTCGAGCGCAGCAGGGTTCTTGCCGCCGGCAGTCGCGATGTCACCCTTGCCGCCGCCACCACCACCGACCTGCTTCGCTGCATCTTTAATGAGCTCCCCCGCCTTCAAGCCGCTCGTTGGCGCCACGGCCGCGACGAGCGCAACACCGCCGGAGTCTGAGACACCGCCGAGCACGACCGCCTCGATGCCCTTGTTCGAGCGCACAGAGATGGCGAGGTCACGCAGGTCGGCTGGTGCGAGGCCGTCCACACGTGCGACGAGCGCGCCGTCTTTTGCGCGTGATGCGAGCTCGACTGCCTGCGACCCGAGTTGCGCCTGGCGCAGTTTCTTCACTTCGTCGGCGAGCGATTTGGCGTGGTCAACCGCGCGTTGAGCGGCGGCAACGATGCCATCTGGCTTCGCGCCGAGCACTTCTGCCGCGTTGGCGAGTGCATCGGCTACATCGAGCATGTAGCGAACCGCATTTTCGCCGGTGACTGCTTCGATTCGACGCAGGTTGGAGCCGATTGAACCTTCGCTCACAATCTTGATCGGGCCGATGTCGCCCGTTGCCGAAACGTGGGTGCCGCCGCACAACTCGAGCGAGTGTCCTGCCTCGAGCACGCGCACTGTGTCGCCGTACTTGTCGCCGAAGAACGCGATGGCGCCTTTGTCCGTGGCTGCTTGCTTGCTCATCTCCGTCGCAGAAACACGGCTGTTGGACAACACTTCGGCGTTGGCCATCTGTTCGATGCGGCGAATTTCAGCAGGCGTGACTGCTTCGTAATGGCTGAAGTCGAAGCGCAACCGGTCGGGCGCAACGAGCGAGCCCGCCTGCTTCACATGGTCGCCCAGCACTTCGCGCAACGCCCAATGCAAGACGTGGGTCGCAGTGTGGTTACGACGCGTCGACGCGCGCGCCGATGAGTCGATGGAAGCGTGCGCCCTGGAACCTGCAGCAAACGAACCACGAGTGATGCGCACGAGGTGGCGGCGCAACCCGGGGGCAGCAAACGTTGTGTCGATGACCTGCGCAACTGCAGCGGGCGCAGAGGCGTCACCCTGCACGATGGTGCCGGTGTCACCGACCTGACCGCCGCTCTCGGCATAGAACGGCGAGACGTCGAGATACATCTCATGCACGCTCGAGCCGTCCTCATGGTCGAAGGGCCCGAGCACCGCAAGCACCTTGCCGTCTGCCGTGTCGCTCTCGTAACCGACGAACTTGGTGGCGCCATGCTGGTCAACAAGCGCTTTGTAGGCAGCCACTCGCTGCGGGTCGGCAACGTCGTTCTTACGCGCGTTCTTGGCCCGCTCGCGTTGCTGGTTCATCTCGCGCTCGAAACCCTCGGAATCGACCGCCACACCGCGCTCTCCGGCGATTTCCTGCGTCAACTCAAGCGGAAAGCCGTACGTGTCGTGCAAGGTGAATGCAGCAGTACCGCTGATTTGCGCTTGCTTGCCCGATTTCTTGTCGCTGCCCATCTCGTCTTCAAGAATCGAAAGACCGTTGCGCAAGGTGGCGCGGAACTTTTCTTCTTCACGTGTGATGACACCGAGAATGAAGTCACTGTTGGTGGCAAGTTCGGGGTAAGCGCCCTTCATAATGCCAAGCGAGGTTTCGACGAGAGACGGCATGACGAGTTTCTCGCAGCCAAGCAAGTAGGCGTGGCGCACCGCGCGGCGGATGATGCGTCGCAGCACATAACCGCGGCCTTCGTTGCTTGGGAAGACGCCGTCGTTGATCATCATCATCGACGAACGCGCGTGCTCGGCGAGCACTCGCAGGCTGAAGCTCGGTCGATGCTCGTAGTCACCAACTTTGTATTCCGCACCGCTCAGGCGACGACCAGTGTCGATAAGTGGTGACAAGAGGTCGGTCTCCCAGATGGAGTCGACTCCTTGCACCAAGGTGAGGATGCGTTCGAATCCGGCACCCGTATCGATCGACGGTCGCGGCAGTCGCGTTCGCGAACCGTCGCTCGCCTGGTTGTACTGCATGAAGACGAGGTTCCAGAATTCAAGGAAGCGGTCGCCCTTCGGGTCGTGCAACGGGCCACCGTCAGGCCCGAACGCGCTGCCTCGATCGATGTGAATCTCCGAGCACGGCCCACACGGACCGACGTCGCCCATCTGCCAGAAGTTGTCCTTGTCTCCGAGGCGCTGGATGCGCGACATCGGCACGCCGACGACGTCGTGCCAGATCTGCTCGGCTTCGTCGTCGCTCTCGTGCACGGTGATCCACAACTGATCGCCGTCGAATCCGAAGACTTCGGTGGCAAGCTCCCAACCCCACGGAATCGCCTTCTCTTTGAAGTAATCACCGAAACTGAAGTTGCCGAGCATCTCAAAGAAGACCAGGTGACGCTTAGTACGACCGACGTCGTCAAGGTCATTGTGCTTGCCGCCGGCGCGCACGCACTTTTGCACACTGACGGCACGGTTGTATGGCGCAGTTTCTTCGCCGACGAAGTACGGCTTGAAGGGCACCATGCCCGCCACCGTGAACATGATCGACGGGTCGAACGGAATCAGGCTCGCCGACGGAACCACCGTGTGCGCACGAGCAGCAAAGAAATCGACGAAGGCCTTGCGGAGGTCGTCAGCCGTCTTGATGTCGGCGCGCGCCATCTGGCTACTCGAAGAGGTCGTCGCTCGTCGAGTCGCGTTTACCACTCGTCGCGCCGCCCACCGTGTCGGAAACCTTCTCTTTCACGGCGGTCACGCGGTCGACGAGACCATCAATGAACTGGTCGACGGACTCTTTCGTGGCCACCTGGTCGGCCTGACGGCGCAACCAGCCGTATCCGAACAGTGCCGCAAGGGCGCCGAGCGCGAACCAGAAGAGTCGTCGAAACATGACCGTTATTTATCGTACCGCCGAGGAGGAATGATG
>JBMTYA010000088.1:0-5915 GCA_049454015.1 Ilumatobacteraceae bacterium
GTCGGCGAACGTCAGCGGTCGCGCAGAGCATTGCCGTGCGCCGGGAAGCCTTCGTGATCGGCCAACGCTTCAATCGACGGACGCATCCGCTGCAGCGCTGCAGCAGATGCAGAGGCGATTGCCGTCGTCTTCAAGAATGCTGCTGCAGTGATGCCTGACGACACTGCGGCAAAGCCGCTTGTCGGTAGCGAAGCGGGAACGCCGAGCACGAAGTTTGCAGCCGAGAACGGCGTGTTCTGCCCGATCAGTATCTCTCCGGCGTGATGAATTCGCGTGGCTACATCGTCTGCCCGCGGGGCATCGATTGCCAGCTGCAAGTGTTCTGGCGCGAACAGGTTGACGACGTCGCATGCCTCCGCAAGCGTTCCGACGAGGATTGATCCGCCGTTTGTGCCGAGCGAGGCTCGTGCCGCATTTGAACGCAGCTCAGGCAATCGTGCAATGAAATTGCTGAGGTGTTCGTCGATGGCGTCGACGACGCCGCGATCGGTGGCCACGAGTACGACGCAGGAGTCTTCGCCATGCTCAGCCTCAATCAACAAGTCGAGTGCGGCTCGACGAGCGTCGGTGGACTCGTCGACCACCATCATGCTCTCGGTGGGGCCAAGCACCATCATCGTCACGACTCCGTGTCGCTGCATCTCCACTTGTGCTGCGGTCACTGCGGGACTGCCCGGTCCGACGATTTTTCGTACGGAGGGAATCGTCGCCGTGCCAAACCCGAGTGCTGCAATTGCGGCCGGCCCATTCGCTCGGTACACCTCTTGGATGCCAAGCAGACGACACACGACCAGCACCGCTGGGTCGACGCGACCCGAACCGTCGGGCATTGGTGGAACGACCAGCGCGATGCGCGGCACCCCAGCGACAACAGCGGGCACTGCCAGTTGGTACGCAACCGACGGATAACTCGCCTTGCCGCTCGGCACGAACAAGCCGACCGATTCAATCGCTGAAATCTTCTCTCCGACGCGTGCGCCAGGCTCGATTTCCATCGACCAGTCGCTCCATCGCGACCGAACCACCTCGTTGTAGCGACGCACGTGGTCGATCGAATCTTCCAGTGCGCGCTGCAGGTCGGCGCTCACCGTGGCCCTCATGATGTCGTCAGCATCGACCCTCAGTTGGTCTGCACGAATCGAGACGCCGTCAAAACGTCGAGTTGCTTCACAGACCGCTTCATCGCCGCGCACGCGAACGTCTTCGATCAACGCAGCAATGTCGGAGCGCAACGCTGGTGAAACGACGTCAGCAATCGTGCGCCGCGCGAACGAACGGCGCTCTGACTCGCTCATCATCGCCCACTCGCGTCGACGCAGTACGGCGTTCACGTCACGAAACTATCTGTGTTATCGCAGTTTTCTGCCGAGAACGTGCACATCGGCGTGTAGGCTTTCTCAACGTTCCCTTCAAGCCAGGAGCGTCAATGCCCGTCACCGTCGTAGTCGGCACCCAATGGGGGGATGAGGGCAAGGCAAAGGTCATCGACTTGCTTGCTGGCGACCATAGCCACGTCGTTCGCTACCAAGGCGGCCACAACGCGGGCCACACCGTGGTGGTCGGTGCCGAGCGATACGCGTTGCAACTCGTGCCAAGTGGCGTGTTGTATCCGTATGTCACGCCGGTCATCGGCAACGGCGTGGTGGTCGATCTGCCGACGCTCTTCAACGAGATCGACACGCTTGAAAAGCGAGGTGTGTCGTGTGCGGCGTTGCGTGTCTCGACGCTTGCGCACCTCATCTTCCCGTGGCACCAGCGGCACGACGCGATCAGCGAGGCGTCGCGCGGCGAGTCCAAACTCGGCACAACGCTGAAGGGAATCGGGCCCGCCTACGCCGACAAAGTGAAGCGTGTCGGCGTGCGTGCTGGTGACGTGCGTGATCGGGAGCGGTTTCGAGCACTGGTCAAAGAGCGGGCCACACAGGAGAATGAACTCTTTGCATCGCTTGGCGAAGAAGTGCTCGACGTCGACGACGTCGTTCGTCGTTACGACGACTACGCAGCTCGGCTATTGCCGCACCTCACCGACACGGTCAACATGTTGCACGACGCACTCGGAGACGGTGCTTCGATCCTGCTCGAAGGTGCACAGGCGACATTCCTCGACATCGATCACGGCACGTATCCGTATGTCACATCATCGAACCCGACCGCTGGCGGCGCATGCGCAGGAAGCGGCATCGGTCCGCGCGACATTACGCGAGTTGTCGGCATCGCCAAGGCGTACACCACTCGCGTTGGTGCCGGACCATTCCCCACCGAGATGCACGGGGAGATTGCTGATCGAGTAGTTGACATCGGCCGCGAGTTCGGAACAGTCACCGGGCGTCGTCGTCGCCCTGGTTGGCTCGACCTCGTGATGCTGCGCCATGCCGTGCGTGTGAATTCGCTCACAGATATCGCGCTCACAAAACTTGACGTGCTTGACGACTTCGACGAGGTGAAGGTGTGCACGGGATACAAGATTGACGGTCGCCCGGTTGATGGGTTTCCCGATGACGCCGACACCCTCGCGAGCGTGGAATGCGTGTATGAGTCGTTGCCTGGTTGGAAGCAACAGTTACGCGGTCGCAAACAAGAGAGCGAACTGCCCGCTCAAGTGAGATCATTGCTTGCTTTCGTGGAGAAACACACTGGCGTGCCGGTGAGCATCGTTGGTGTCGGGCCGGAGCGCGACGATGTGGTCGTTCGGGGGACGGCATGATCGAGCGCTACTCGCTCCCAGAGATGGATGCCATCTTTTCTGATGCTTCTCGATTTGCCCGTTATCTCGAGATCGAGCTGCACGCACTTGATGGTCAGGCGATGATTGGCGTAGTTCCGTCGACGGTCGCTGCGGCGTGCCGTGCGCGTGCTCCGCGAGTGGATGAGGTGTTCGTCCGCGAAGTTTCGGAACGTGAGGCGGTTACAAACCACGACGTGGCCGCATTTGTCGATGTAGTGCAGCAGCGAATCGGCGGAGCCGAGGCAGCGTGGCTGCACCATGGTCTCACGAGCAGTGATGTGGTTGACACTGCGTGGTGCGCGATGCTGCGCGACGCAGCCGAACTAATCGATGCAGCACTCGGTGAACTGGTCGGTGTACTTGTGCGAGAAGCCCGCAGGCACCGCGACACACCGATGATTGGTCGTACCCATGGCATCCACGCCGAGCCGACAACATTCGGAGCCAAAGTTGCACTCTGGGCCCTGCAAGTAGACCGTGACCGCCGGCGGATGAAGGCTGCGCACTACACCGTCTCGGTGTGCAAGCTCTCGGGCGCGGTCGGCACCTACAGCAACATTGACCCGCGGGTTGAAGACCATGTCGCACGAGCGATGAATTTGCGTGCGGTGCCTGCGACACAAGTCGTGAGTCGCGATCGGCACGCTGAGTTCCTCTACGCATGCGCGAGCATCGCCGACACCGTCGAGATGATTGCCGTCGAACTTCGCCATCTGCAGCGCACCGAGGTGTCGGAGGTGCGCGAAGGCTTCGGCGCAGGGCAGAAGGGAAGCTCGGCGATGCCGCACAAGCGCAACCCGATTTCTGCTGAGACACTCTCGGGTCTGGCGCGAGTGGTGCGCGGAAACCTGCAGGCAGGACTGCAGAACGTCGCATTGTGGCACGAGCGCGACATCTCTCACTCGTCAGTCGAGCGCATCATCTTGCCCGACACCGCGACGCTTGCGTGTTACATGGTCAAGCGCCTCGCACGACTCGTCGACAATTGGGAAGTCGACACCCAACGAATGCTTGTCAACATGGACGCAACTCGCGGCGCGATTTTCTCCCAGTCGGTGCTGCTCGCCCTCGTTGAGTCCGGGATGTCGCGAGACGACGCATACCGCTTGGTGCAAGATGCTTCACGGGTTTCTCATGAGACGGGTTCGCACTTGCGGGACGTGATTGCAACCATGCCCGATCTATCGTCGGTTTTGAACGCTGCAAAACTTGAAGCGGTATTCGACACATCTCGCGTGCTGCGACATGCGGGCCGTGCCGTGGATGCGTTGAACGAGCTTGACTGACCGTCGTGTCCAAATTGCCTGAACTCGACCAGCAGCGCGAGCGGCTGCGACAGCACGTGCTCACGCATTCGTTGAAGACCGGCAGCTTCACCCTGAAGAGCGGTCGGGAAAGCAACTGGTTTCTTGACACCAAGCAGACCGCGTGCCGAGCCGACGGCATCCTGCTTGTCGCCGACGTGGCGCTCTCCATCATCCCGTCAGACGTAACCGCAATTGGCGGGCTCACGATGGGAGCCGACCCCGTCGCATTCGGCATCGGTGCGCTCGCTGCCGCTCGGGGCAGGAACCTGCGCAGTTTCAGCGTGCGAAAAGAAGCAAAGGATCACGGCGTCAAAGGGCGTATCGCCGGTGCACTTCAACCTGGCGACAAGGTCGCAATCGTCGAAGACACCGTCACGCGCGGCACTTCAATCTTCGAGGCGGTGGAAGCAGTGAGGGAGTTCGGTGCACAACCCGTGTTCATCACCGTGATTGTCGATCGAGGTGGCACGTGTGCAGCGATGGCTCGTGACGCCGGCATCGAGTACGAACCGATGCTCACGGCACCCCAACTCGGTTACGACTTCAACTCGTAGACGAACTTGTCGTCAATTCACCAACGAACTCGTTACCCAGTGCACTGTTGCACCACTACTACTCGGTGATACCGACCTCAGAGGTCGTCGCAAGAGATTGGATCGGTCCTTGACTGACCGCTACTTGTTACCAGCTCAAAAGAAGAAATCTCACCAGTCGAGCACTGCTCGCGCACCCTTTCGACCTGTGTCGACCATCCTTCTGCACTTCGTAGGTACGGAAAGACAAAGAACCACCGCACGGTAGGCACTGCCAGCGCCGCAGCGAGTACAAGAGCGACAACTTTCCCGAGGTTGGCTGCGCGGGTGCGAAAATCCGTCAACCAGATGAGCGCCCCGACAGCGGCGAGTGCTGCAGGCGCTACGTAATACCGGTCAGCGATTCCACCGAGTTGAAAGCTGGCCCCTGCAATCAGAACGACAAGTGCGAAGAGTTGTACAGCAAAAAACCTTTGTCTACTTGCTGCCCGCAAGTTTCGCGAAGAGAGCACCAGACCAGTAAGCGCAATCGCAGTCGGAAGCACTTGGCCAGACACCCAGAACAGCCCGACTCCCGCCCAGAACGACGTGATCTTCTCGTCGTGCCCGCCAGCCCCCACATTGAGCACGTTGACGACGAGCCCAACTACAAGAGGCGCTGCACCGAACGAAAGATACTTTCGCTGCTCTGATTTGAGGAGCAAGGTGCCAACAAGCAGCGGGGCAAGCAAGAGGGGATGCAACGGATTCGAAAGTGTTGCGGCAACTGCACCAAGTGCTATCGGTAAGGCGCGGGGCTTCTCGGAGGTGATTTCCCCTGAAATCGTGATTACTGCCGCAACGAGAATCGGCCAGCGAATGTTTCCGTAGTTGCCGATTGCTGACTGTGCAGCCCAGGGCGTGGTGACAAGAAGCAGTCCACCGACGAACGACGTGACGGTACCGACACCGAGCCGGCGTAGTGCGTGAAAGACAGCGAGTGCACAACACGCCCAGATCACGTGTGAAGCAACGGTCAGGAATATCCCACGAGCTTCGAGCGGGAGCAACGAGGCAGTTGATGCGATGAGAGATTGATCCGCGTAGAGATAAGGCTGAACTTCAAGAATTTTGAACCCGGTGCGCACTCGTTCGCCGATGTAGTCGTAGCCCGGGTCTGAAGGAATCTGGTCGAGTCCGCTCCAGCCGCGCACGACGACGATGAGTAGAAACCCTGCGAAGGCGCACAGCGAAGCAAGTATGCGCGAGTTTCGCAAGCGAACCCAACTGTAATGATGCGCGAGCGCATCACACTGGTGGTCGGGACCGGCGTCGATCCGGTGACCCCGCGCTTTTCAGGCGCGTGCTCTG
>JBMTYA010000089.1:0-5837 GCA_049454015.1 Ilumatobacteraceae bacterium
GCTCGCCGATTCCCGACCCCACGACAACGAGGTCTGCGGCAACCGGAACCCACGACGGCACCTGTGCCTGAAACTCGGTGCGCTGGGCGGTGAGATGACCGATGCCGGCGAAGAAGAGCGCCGCGCCGAGGAGCAGTCGCATCGGACCCGCGAATCTTTCGAGTGTCATGACGGCACATTACGCCGATGTGGCAATGCCAACGGATGTGGCAATGCCACATGTGGAGCTGGGGGGAATCGAACCCCCGTCCATCAGCCGGTGAATGCACGTGATACGACCATTCCCACTGTGGCGCTAACGCAACGCCGTCGGCGGGTCGACTATCCAGTTACCTGGAACGCGTCTCGTCTTTTCGAGATGTCACCGGTCTTTCCCGATGTCAGCAGTCTTTTCCGCTGTCATCCTCCGCTTCTGTTGCCGGGCTGCGGTGGATCGGCCCCGTGCGGCATTGCTGCTCACGAATGCTCTACGACACCTGAGTGATCAGGCGGCGAGAGCGAACTGCTTGTTGGCAGTTGTTGTTGTGCCCCGTTTTACGAGTCTGAGCAACTCGGGTCGCACGCCCATCCAGCGACACTGACGTCGAAACCTGTCAGCCCCGTGTTTGGTCGTACGTATTCAGTGTACGGACGGGTGTGCGGCGGTTTGCCGCGGCCGTCGCGGTCGGCGACACCCAGAAGCCGTCCTACTCGCCGCGCTTGTTCTGGCGGCCGAGCGAGCGGCGCATCTCCAACTCGGATTCCTTCTTCGCAATCGCAGCACGGCGGTCGTGCGCGGCGCGGCCCTTGGCGAGTGCGAGCTGCACCTTCACCCGACCGTCGCGCAGGTGCAACTCGAGCGGCACGAGGGTGAGGCGCTCCTTGGCGACGCGCGCGGCGAGACGGCGGATTTCAGTGGCGTGCAGCAGCAGCTTGCGCGGGCGCACCGGTTCGTGGGCGCCCACACCGTGGCCGAAGCGGTACGGCGAGATGTGCATGTTCTCCAGCCACATTTCGCCCGACTTCACGTGAGCGTAGGCGTCGGCGATCTGTACCTGGCCCTCGCGCAAGCTCTTCACCTCGCTGCCGACGAGCACGATTCCCGCCTCGATGACGTCGAGGATCGTGTAGTCGTGACGCGCCTTGCGATTGCTGGCGAGAATCGTCGGTTCGGCGGGCTTGGTCATGGGTCGGCAACTATTCGGTGTTCACGGCCGTGTCCGGCAACCTCCACCCTAGGTAGCGTTGCGAACCGTGCCGGGACAGAACGACGCATCGTCAGCAGAGCTCGTCGGGCAGCTCGTCATCACCCCCGAGATCGAAGCGGCAATCACCAGCCATGCACTGGCGTGTCGGCCGCACGAAGCTTGCGGTTTGCTCGTCGGCGAGTGGGGTAGCGACGTTGCGCGCGAGTTCCATCCGTGCCGCAACGCCGCCGCATCGGCCATCGTGTACACGGTCGATCCGAAGGACCACCTGCGCATCGAACTCGACGCCGAAAAGAGGGGTCTCGTCGTCATCGGCGTGGTGCACAGCCACACCCACACCGAGGCCTACCCGAGCCCGACCGACGTGGCGCAAGCCCCCGACCCCAACTGGAACTACGCCATCGTGAGTCTGAAGTACGACCCTCCTCGCTTGCGCAACTTCCGCATCGTGGCGGGGGAGATCAGCGAAACCGCCGTCGAACGCACCTGATTGCCGCGTCGTTCGGCGACCGGTGCCCGACCACCGAGTGTGACGGCTGGCGCCCGCTCGGGCTCGGCCGCACGGTGGACCCGCCGCTAGATTGTTGACAACTCCTATCGGGATTTACAAGATTCCGAGCGGAGCCTGATCGCGAACCCCCGCGACAGTTCAACCCTCCGGAGCACGACATGACCGACGCCGACGCGACAAGCCTCGCCGAGCGAACGGCGTCGAGCGTGCTTGAACTGATCGGCAACACGCCGCTGGTGGAAGTGAGCCAGCTCTCGCCGTCGAGCCATGTGCGGCTCTTCGCAAAACTCGAGAGCCAGAACCCGTTCGGTTCGGTGAAAGACCGCATCGCCAACGCGATGATCAAGCGCGCTTACGCCACCGGTCGTTTGGTGAAGGGTCAGCGCATTCTTGAACCGTCGTCGGGCAACACCGGCATCGCGCTCGCTGCAATCGCGCGCATCACCGGCAACCCGATCACGATCCTCATGCCAGAGAGCGTTTCGGTCGAGCGTCGTCAGATGCTTGAGGTGTTCGGTGCAGAGATCATCCTCACGCCGGGTGCGGAGGGTTCGAACGGGGCAGTGCGTCGCGCGGAGGCGCTCGCCGCCGAGCACCCCGAGTGGTGCTTCTTGCATCAGTATTCGAACGAAGCCAACCCGCGAGTGCACTACGAGACGACCGGCCCCGAGATTTGGCGCGACTGCCCACAAATCACTCACTTCGTCGCCGGCCTCGGTACGAGCGGCACGTTGATGGGCGTCGGTCGCTACCTGAAAGAACAGAACGCCGACGTGCAGATTGTGGCGGTGGAGCCACCGCTCGGCGAATTGGTCGAAGGGTTGCGCAACTTGGACGAGGGTTACATCCCGCCGGTGTTCGAGTTGTGGAAGGGTCGTGAGATTCTTGACCGCAAGCGCATCGTGCGACCGCGTGAGAGCATCGAGATGACGCGCCGCCTCGTGCGCGAATGCGGCATCTTCGCTGGTATCTCTTCTGGTGCATCGCTCGCTGGTGCCTTGAAGGTGGCGAACGAGGTTGCCGAGCGTGGCGAACGAGCGAACATCGTCTTCATCGTTTGCGACGGCGGCTGGAAGTATCTGTCGACTGGCGCCTACACGGTGGATCTTGACACCGCTGCGTCAAACGCCGAGAAGGTCATCTACTTCTAGGCGTTACCGCGCGACATTCGGTGCGGCTCACCTGCGCTCAGCCGCCAGCGACGAGCGCGGCCAAGCCCACCAACACCACTACGGCTCCGCCGATTCGGCGACGGTGGTCGGCCTCGCCAAGCAGCTTCCACCCCGCGAACGCTGCGATGAGCACACTCGATTCGCGTAGCACCGCGACGTAACCGACCGATGCCCGGCGCATCGCGAGCAAGACGAGGCAGTAGCTGCCGAGCGTAAAGATGGCAGAAAGTGAGAACTGCGGCCACTGCTGGCGCATCGCCGCAATCGCCTCACGGCCTCTCGTCGCGAACGTCCAGGTCGAAACCGAAAGCCCAGTCGTCACGAAGATGCTGAGCGCATATGCAGCGGGGTCAGCCGACTCGCGCACACCCGTTGCATCAATCGCGGTGTACACGCCAATGATGACGGCTGTCGCCAGCGCGAACTGCATCTGTCGCAGTGAACCCCGTGACAACAAGAAGAATCCGGTGGCGGCAATCACAATCCCCGCGACAGTCAGTGGCGAGAGCACGTCGTCAAGTAGCAGCACGCCGAGCACCGCCGCGCCGACTGCACCGCCGCCTCGCGCAATGGGGTAGGCGACGGAAAAGTCTCCTGTGCCGTATGCGCGCGCGAGCAGCATCGTGTACGGCAGATGTGTTATGCCCGAGAGCAACGTGTACTGCCACGCAAAGCTCGGCCCATCACCGATCCCAGCCCACACGACGAGTGCGCCGGCTGCGATGAACATCGCAATGAAAAACTGTCCCCACAACGCAAGACCTGAATCGACGTTGCGCTTGACGGCGAGATTCCAGCCTGCATGCAAGCACGCAGCGCCGAGCGCCATCAACGTTGCGGTCAGCACGCCGACACCGACATCAACTTTGCCGACACCAACATCAACATCGCAGTCAGCACCGCGCAATAGCCTAAGAAGCGCATGACGGATGCGCGCGAACAGCCAATCGGCGTGTTCGACTCTGGTTTCGGCGGGCTCACCGTCATGCGGTCGCTCATCGACTTGATGCCCAACGAGTCGCTCGTGTACATCGGTGACAACGGTCGATATCCCTACGGCAATAAGCCTGCTGAACAAGTTCGTGGTTACGCCGTCGAACTCGCTGAAAGCCTCGTGCGCGACCACGGCGCAAAGATGATCGTCGTTGCCTGCAACACCGCAGCATCGGTTGCGCTGGACTTGCTGTCGGCGACGCTCACTGTGCCCGTCATCGGCGTTATCGAGCCAGGCGCACGCGCACTTGCGCGAGTCACGCACAACGGAAAAGTCGGTGTCATCGGCACCGTCGGCACCATTGCATCGGGTGCTTACGACGCAGCGATCGAAGCGACTGGTGCCGAGGTGGTGCTCACGTCGGCGGCTTGTCCGGGTTTCGTCGAGTTCGTCGAGCGTGACCAAACCGACGGTGAAGAAGTCACGGTGCTCGCGCGACGACTGTTGTCGCCAGTCAAAGACGCCGGTGTCGACGCACTGCTGCTCGGCTGCACGCATTACCCGTATCTCGCGCCAGTCATCCAGCGCGTGATGGGGGATGGCGTGGTGCTCGTAAGCAGCGCCAACGAAACTGCCTTCGCTGTGCGTGAACTGCTCGACTCCGAGGGTCTCGCTGCGCCGTCGTCGCAGGTCGCGACGAGACGATTCTTTTCGTCGGGTGATATCGAGGCGTTTGCCAGCCTCGGTCGCCGACTGCTCGGGCCAGAGCTCGTGGACGTGTCGCCGTGGCATTCTGGAGCATCGTCATGACGCCTCCGCAACCCGCAGCCCGTGCTGACAACGGCGGCTCGCGCCCCGATGGTCGTCGCCCCGACCAGTTGCGACCGATCACCTTCGAGCGCGACTTCACGGAGATGGCGGCGGGCAGCGTGCTCGTGTCGTTTGGTCGCACTCGCGTGTTGTGCACTGCTTCTGTCGATGAAGACGTGCCGCGCTGGATGAAGGGCTCGGGCAAGGGCTGGGTGACCGCCGAGTATTCGATGTTGCCTGGCTCGTCGCCAGAGCGCGTTGATCGCGAAGCCGCGAAGGGCAAGCAGTCGAGCCGCACCGTGGAGATTCAGCGGCTCATCGGTCGCGCACTGCGTTCGTCGTGCGACATGAAGTTGCTTGGCGAGCGACAGGTGCTCATCGATTGTGACGTGTTGCAGGCCGACGGTGGCACGCGCACTGCCAGCATCTGCGGCGCGTATCTCGCATTGCACGATGCACTCGCGCGAGTGGTTGCGAGTGGTGCCATCAAACAGCATCCGCTGCATTCGCTGTGCGCAGCGGTGAGCGTGGGTATTCACTCTGGTACGCCGATTATCGACTTGCCCTACGTCGAAGACTCCACGGCAGAAGTCGACATGAACGTCGTAATGCTTGCACCGCTCGCCGGTGGTGCCGCACGATTCGTCGAAGTGCAGGGCACCGCCGAAGGTCAGGCATTCAGCCGCGAACAACTTGATGTGTTGCTCGCGCTCGCCGAGGGCGGCCTCGCGCAAGTGTTTGACCAGCAGCGCAGCGTGATTGCCGTGCCGCCATCACCGCGCGCGTGACGCAAGCTCGGTTGTCGCCATCGTGATGCGCCTCGTTTGCGCCTCTGCAAACCCCGACAAGGTCGCCGAAATTCAGGATCTTTTGCACGGCATTGCTGAATTGCGACCGCGACCCGACTCCGTCGGAGACGTCATCGAAGACGCCGACACGCTGTTCGGCAACGCGCGATTGAAGGCCCGCGCGATTTGTGACGCGTCGGGCATGCCTGCTGTTGCCGACGACACGGGTCTTGAAGTTGACGCACTCGGCGGCGCCCCTGGTGTGCACACCGCGAGATATGCCGGGGAGAGCGCCACCTACGCCGACAACCGCGCCAAGATGCTCGACGCACTGCGTGGCGTCGCCACTGCGTCGCGCACTGCCCGGTTTCGCACCGTGGCACTCGTGGCGTATCCAGACGGCACGGAGCGTTGGGCCGAGGGAGTGTGCGAAGG
>JBMTYA010000090.1:0-5807 GCA_049454015.1 Ilumatobacteraceae bacterium
GAACAGCGCACCAAAGTGCTCGAGTCGATGGACGAGGACGACGCCGACACGATGAGACAACTCTTGTCGTGGCCCGAAGGCACCGCAGGAGCGCTCATGACTCCAGAGGTGATTGTGCTCTCCCCTGAGGCAACTGTCGCCGAGGCGTTGGCCCACGTGCGCGACCCCGAGCGGCACGCATCGATTGCTGCCCAGGTGTTTGTAACCCATGGCCCGCACGAGCCACCAACCGGCGGATACATGGGCGTGGTGCACTTCCAGCGACTCCTGCGCGAACCACCGCAGACCAAGTTGAAAGACTGCGTGCAACACGAGCCGACCATCCCGCCGACCATGCCCGAGCGCGATGTGATGACGCGGCTCGCGACCTACAACCTGTTGTCAGTCGCAGTGGTCGATGCCGGCAACCACTTGCTCGGTGCAATTACGGTCGACGACGTGCTCGATCGCGCACTTCCCGGTGACTGGCGGCGTGCACAGATCGCACCGAGCATCGCGCACCACCCGACGAGTCACGCCAATGAACCTTCAGCTCGGAGTGCGTCATGAAGCGCCGCGAAGATCTTGCCAACCCGCGCTACCGTCGCAAGCTCAACGTGCCGTACGAACCCGGCGCGTTCGGACGTTTCTCTGAGACGGTCGCCCGCAACCTCGGCACCGCTCGATTTCTCGTGGTGCAGACATTCCTCGTCATCGTGTGGATCAGCATCAACGTTCTTTCCATCACCCTGCGGTGGGACCCATACCCGTTCATCTTGTTGAACCTGATGTTCTCCGTGCAGGCGGCATATGCCGCACCGCTCATCTTGTTAGCCCAGAACCGCCAAGAAGACCGCGATCGTCAAGCGTTGGAAAATGACCGTGCAGTTGCGGCGCGCACGCAAGAAAACGCCGAGTATCTAGCGCGCGAACTCGCCGGTGTGCGACTCGCACTCTCGAATACTGCGACGTCGAGCGAAGTTCGCGAGGCGATTGACTCGCTCAGTGAGCGGATTGACCAGCTGCTCGAACGTTCGTCACCAAATGAACGGCGTGGAGCGTCGCAGAACTGAATTCGGCAGGTTTGCCGACGTTGACGAAGTGATCGCCGTCAAGCGGCACCACCTGGGCATTCGTTGCCTCTGCTAGCTCTCGTTGCTTGCGCGGCGGAACGAGTTGATCTCTAGTCGTCAACACGACGCTGACGGGCACCCGCAGCCACGATGCAAATGGTCGTGCGTCGAACATCGATATTGCGCGACCTGCTTGCGCCATGTGCCAGGGGTCATTGCGGCGCCACTCTGATATCATCCAGCCAAGATGCGGGCGGAGCGGGTGTCGTCGTGTGATGCGACGTGCGAACAGAAAGCGAATCGTGCTTGGTCGGATGAATCGTCGAGTTATTGGCCCAAGCACGCGTGACACCTTGAACCGTGCGCGTTCTGCCATCGTGGCCCGCCACTCAAGTGCGGTTGCCTGCAAGACGAGACCAGACACGAGCTCTGGGTGACGACGTGTAAGCAGCATTGCAATGGGCCCACCCATCGAATATCCGACCGCGACCACACTGCTGACTCCAAGCGCCCTACATACGGCGGCTGCATCGTCGGCACAATCTTCGAGTGTGAAGTTGGCGTCAGGGCGCAGACCTCGACCATGGCCACGATGGTCGATGCCGATTACCGACGCATGCGCCGCAAGTTCGTCATATGCGGTGAAGAAGTTGAGGTCACACGAAGCGGTCCAACCGTGTAGCAAGAGCACGGTCGGAGCCGACATGTCCGCGTGCTGTGAGTGGCGTACGAAGAACTCACCACGCCCAGGCACGTTCACCGTGCGACCAGACAGCAGCGAAGGTGCTTCAATGTCGTAGCGCATAGTCACCCGAGTGCCGAACCGACAAACTCTTGGATGCGAAGCCCGTCTTCGACCACGTCGTTCAGTATCGCAACATTCGGTGAGTCGTCATCGCCGAGCACTCGCGCGCCGCTTGCGAACTCTCCGGCAATCACTTTGCGTGCCACAGTTGCAGCAACCAGACCTGCGATGTGAGAAGCGCGATCAGCAATGCCCACTACTTCAACGTGCCGAGCGTCGTCGCGCCAGCCACGCACTTCCACTCGCAACGCACCAATGCCGCCTTCCGCGTGCGGCGGAGTAAGCATCGGAAGACGCGCCGTGAGTCGATCGCGTCGGTTCGCCGACATGCGCACGGTGACCCGCACGAGTTCGGGTAACGCTTGGTGAATAGCGACCGGATCAGCGAGCTCTGCCCGATAGCAGTCGCGTGGTCCGACCGGGTCGGGAAACCAACACAATTCGCGACCGCTGCCTGCCGGACGGCGCAACCAGTCGCCGTCGTGCCAGCCAATCGACTGCCCGGCCAGGGCTCGGTGATGTTGCTGCGCGCACGCAGGGCCGGCCGTGCCGTGAATTGCAATGTGCGCCTCATCGACCGACGTGAACCGAGCCGACATCGTGCGCACCAGCAACCCCGAGAGTCCGGGTGACATCGTTGCGCCGATCACAAGTGTCTGGCGAGCCTGCGTGGCAATCGCGTCAAGATCGAGCATGGCCAGCGTGTCATCGAGGTCGTCACTGCACGACACGACACTGACGCCTGCTTCCAGCAGCTTTCTTGCGGCCTTGGCATGTGGCGCTGGGCAGGCCAGCACCACGACGTTCGTCGCGAACATTTCGTTCGTCGAAACAACCTGCATCTTGCAGGTGCCGGAACCAGCCCGGATCGCCAACCGACGAGCGGCAGCCGCGTTGGTGTCGTTGAGCATGAGCTGCACTTGCCCGCGCGCAACCAGCGCATCAGTGGCATGCGTGCCGACGAGCCCAGCTCCGATAATGCCGATCACGGTGTGGACTCGCGAGTCATACTGCGGCCGAGTGATTCATTTCGGGGGCGAGTAGCTTCGCCAGCCGCCCTGCTTGGTGGTCACGCGCGACTTTCCGCCTCCACCGACACGAAGAATTCCAACCACCGCTGTAGCGACGGAGAGCACGAGCAGGAGGCGGCGGAACAGTTTCATCGCGTGCTCTTCCTTTGTGGTGGGGCTAATTGGAGTCGAACCAACGACCTCATCCTTATCAGGGATGCGCTCTAACCAACTGAGCTATAGCCCCTTATTCGGGAACTTGAGTCTACGGGTACAACTTTCGGCTGTAGCTAGGTTGGTTTACTGGCAAGAGGGTGTGCAGCCGGGAGAAGAGAAACCGGCAGGCATTTAGACTGGTGCGTGAAAACATCCATGAACGACCTGGTCTCCATCTACGACCGAGCTGAGAGTTTGGCACTGGGTAATCTGCCGAATCGAGCGATTCAGGCATTCAGCCCAGCGGCATTTGCAGAATACGGCTACCCCTTCAAAGTCCGTCACACGAGTGAATTGTGGCGGTATGTCGACGTCATGCATGAGGGTCGGTTTGAACGGAATCTCCTATTGCTCAAAGAAACGACAAACGAGGAGATTGCACTTGCAAAGTGGGCTGCCGAGGGGATTCATTCATATGCACTTTCGATGTTTTCCCGACACTTTTCCGGGAGGAACTGCGTCACACGAGCAATTCACCAATTACGTGGAATCTGCGCGCTATCTGCGGCTCAGCGTCTAGCAGTACTTGAACTTGGGCCCGGTTCTGGATGTCTCACCCTCTTGCTCTCGAAGGTGGGACATTCAGTTGACACAGTTGAAGCATCTCAGGCGTTCGCTCTCCATCAAGCTGAACTATTTAACTTTGTACTCGCTGACAAGTTCACTCGATTTGATCAAGCCACAGAATTTCAGACGGATACGGACTCCTTTGCAGCCGGACACATCAGACAGATGCCATGGTGGAACTTTGCAAGTGATCAAAGCGCAATCGGCAGATATGACGTTGTGACAGCTAATCACGCCTTTGCTGAATTTCATGAGGATGCCCTGCACTATGTGCTTAGGCGATTCGGACCAGATCACAAACATCTTTACGGTGAAACACCAATCATCATCGCAGAGGGGCTTGGACGATCATTCCAGCCATATCCGAATGTTTTGCAACAATTCAACGAGAGTGGTTGGGTTTATACGGTCAACAAGACTTTTTATACATTTATGTATGATCCCCTAGGCGCAAAATATCAACTACTCGATGAGCTCTCTAGGGCACGATATGAACGGTCGTGGAGACGAAAACTCAAACGACGTACATATCTGTTACTGCAAGCAATGAAGAAGACAGGGTTTAAAAAGCCAAAGAGTTCCGAACACGACTCAATTAGTCGCCTGCGTGACATCTTCAACAAAGAAGTTCCCGACGAGATTATTCCAGACGAGCGCTTCTTGATCTCACCAACTCGTCTAAAACGTCACGATTACTAAAGAAGTTCTCGATATCTTCGAAGGAAACGTGTTCCAATACGACCGCGACTTAATGCCATATGTTTAGGTTGAATTGAGAATCTGTTTGCAATCTTGCGGAAGGCGTCGTGGAGCAGAGCATCATCACCAGTACTGTCAATTAACTCGCTGTCCAGATTCAACGCTTCGAAGGCAACTTCCTGCAACTCTTCTGGAGTGTTAGCAACTGGCCGTATTCCGTCATTCGCGCAGTTGTCTGCGTAGCTATAACGCCCGGCTGTTGAGAAGAGTTCCTCAAATGTTAGGAGTCGCCTTCTCTTCTCACTGAATAGCAACTGTGGAATAAATCGGTCTCGCGGTGAGACTCCAGCTAGAACACGGTGAAGCAGATTGGTATAGACAACGGGTCGGTTGAACATGCTGGCAAAACACCATGCTCCTGACGCACCGCTCAGCATCGCCAAGCAGTGCTGCCCCAAAAGTAAATCACGATGGGGGGAGCGAAAATCTATGGAATAATCAACGACAATTCCCCTGAGAAGGTCCGGTAACGACGAATCAACTATCCCAAATCGTAAAACGTGAATCCCAGAATCTCTGAGAGACCTAACCACGCGATAATAGGACTCAATGTCAGGATTCCGCACGAAAGTGTTGGACGACGTTTCAGGGCCGGGAACAATATTCGTTCTTCTTTGCAGTAGTTCGTAGTAGCTAGCATCCCTGACACTGAGAAGAACAAAGTCCTTCATCGGATCAAGGCCCATAGCTTCGAGTAAACGTTTCATCTCATGAGTTGAACCTCTTCTATCGGCCCAAGATGGCATCTCAAACGACGAGCCGGGTCGACGTAGAAGCCGATACGGACCCAACTTCGGTAATGGCCAATGGTCAAGCAGAAAATGAAGTGCTTCACCGAAACGACCTTGATACTGAGAGTTAATCAAGACAACTTGCTTACTGTATGTCTCAGCCAGAGCGGTACTTGGATATTCCACTGAGTTAATGGCGACCAGTACAGGTGGGAAGAACTTTCTCCTAATCCACTTCTTACGAATCTTTGGTTCTAGATTTTCCACCCATAAAGTTGCACGACCCTTATTTGACAAACGAACAAACTGAACAACACCAACAAAAGATAAGATCCAAGAGAGAGCTCTCAGCATAGCTCTGAGAATCTTCGTGACTATTCTGACGTGGCGAGTAGCGCTCCCTGATATGCCTGACATGGTAGGAATGTCCACAGTTGAAGTCAACTGCGAACGAAAGTGGCTGGGTACATGAAAACGGCTCTGGTAATCGGTGGTGGATTCGCGGGATGTGCGGCATGTCACCAATTGGAAATCCTCGGGGGTTGGGAAGTCACACTCGTCGAGTCTGCTCCGTTTCTCGGAGCAGGAAACAAGACTCAATGGTTCGGCGGGCACCCATTCACTTTTGGACCACGACATTTCTTGACTCAATATGAAGAGACATTTG
>JBMTYA010000091.1:0-5781 GCA_049454015.1 Ilumatobacteraceae bacterium
AGCACGGTGTCACGACGGTTGTCGTTGTTGCTCGGGTAGATGAGCTTCACCGACAAGCGGTTGCCACCCTTGGCGTAGATGCCGTCGGCACCCTTCGCCCAGCCGGCGTCGGTCAGCAGCTTCTGCGCTGCAGCGACGTCGCGCTTGCCGAGCTTGCCCGTGTTGTCCTGCGTGCAGGCCGTGCCGTCGAGGAACACGTGGTTGTTGTTCGGCTTGACCTTCGGGTCAACGACGCCCTGAATCGCCTTCGCGATTGCATCGCGGTCGATTGACAGCATGATTGCCTGGCGAACCGCGACTTCCTTCGTCACGACGGTCGGAGGACCGAAGGTGAAGTGCTCGTGGGTCGGAGCCTTGGCAACGCGAACCGAGATCTTCGAGTTCTCACGCGCCTGCTTGAGGGCGTTGATGTCGTTACCGATGTCCATGTAGTCGATTTCGCCGTTGAGTAGCGCAGCAATCTGCGCGGCCTGCGGGAGCGCCTTGAACACGATCTTGTCGAGGACGGGCTTGTCACCCCACCACTTCGGGTCGCGCTCGACGGTGATCAAACGACCGACCTTGTCGACGAACGCCGAAGCACCCTTGCCAGAAGCCGGACGGAAAGGTCCAGCCGTGACGGTCGGGCCGTTCTTCCAGGCGTCGTTGAACGTCGCGGCGTCCTTGGTGAGCGAGGCCGGCTTCAAAGCACTGAACAGCGGCTGCCAGTCGGCGTAGGTTTCCTTGAAGGTGACGACGATCTGGTTGGCGTTCGCGCCCTTCTTGATCGACTCAATCTTCTCGTAGCCGACCGACGACGTGATCTTGTACGCCTTGTCGGTGCCCTTCTGAGCGTTCCACATGCCGACGAAGTCAGCGAGACCGATCGTCTTGCCGTCAGACCACTTGGCCTTCGGGTTCAAGTCGTAGATGACGGTTTGCTTGCCGCCCACGCGGGAGGCCTTGACGCTCGTCGCATAGTTCTTGTCGACCTGGATCTTTGCGTCCTTGTCGAAGTAGATGTAGCTCGGAAGCATGGTGCCCATCACCTGCGAGCAGTTGAGGAGGTTGCCCTCAATTGCGCTGGTGTTGAAGTTCGGGCAGATGTCCACCTGCACGAAGCGGAACGTACCGCCTTGCTTCAGTTGCGAGACCGGCTTCTCGTTGATTTGACGAGAACCGCCCTCCTTCGCCGACGCCTGGTTGCCCAGACCCATCGGCGCGACGAGTGCCAACGCAAATACGGCGGCAATCGCCTTCTTCATGGTCTTCACTTTCACGTGATCCCCTCTCGGATGTGTTGATATGACACGCGAGCGGGCGACCCCGGGCAAGCCCGTGCCTTCCCCCTCGAGTTGGTAGATGGCAGGCTACGGCTTGCTTTACCTCTTATCCACATTGCGTTCACCGGTTTCCTAGGCCGTTCTGAGAGGCAGCACTCGGAGCACCCGGCTGGCTGGGAGCCTTTCACAAGGGCAGGAGCCATAGGGGCGCATGTTGACTTATCGCCCGACGAACCACCCCGAGATGTTGGCTATCGTGAGTCAGCCCCACGCGGGCCTTTCACAAGGGGAAGAGAGGAACAGGGGTGCTGGGCTACATCCTGCGACGGCTGCTGAACACCATCGTGATGGTGATCATCGCTTCGACCGCCGGGTATTTCCTCGCTTCGACCGCTCTCTTCCCTCGCGGCAACTATGAGGCGGCCAACCCGCCGATCCCGAAAGAGTCGATTGACGCGGTGCTCGATCGATCGAACGTCAATGACGAAACCCCGCTACTCGAGCGATACGGCAAGTGGGCGAGTCACGTCGTGCGCGGCGACTTTGGTCTCGACCTCGACGGCAATCGAATCAACGAGGAATTCTCGCGACGCATCTGGGTGAGTTTGCGACTGCTCATCATCGGTTCAGTCATCGGTGCGACCATTGGCGTGTTGGTGGGTGTCGTCAGCGCAGTTCGGCAATACAAAGTATTTGACCGCAGCTTCAGTCTCGCTGCATATTTCTTGCTGTCGACACCGGTCTTCTTGCTTGCCATCTTGCTCAAGTTCGGCGGCATCAAGTTCAACGACTGGATTGGTTCGACATTTTTCTTCACGCAAGGTGAATACTCTGCTGGTTTCGAAGGCACCGACTTCGAGTTTTTCGTCAATCGACTTCAGCATCTGATTTTGCCGACGCTCTCCATTGTGCTCGGCAGCATCGCGTTTTATTCGCGGTACCAGCGCAACTCGATGCTCGATGTGTTGTCGAGCGACCACTTGCGCACTGCGCGTGCGAAAGGTCTCACCAAGCGCCAATCGCTCTTCCGCCACGGTCTGCGCGTCGCCATCTCGCCGATGGCAACGTTCTTTGCCTACGGTTTCGGTCTGCTCATCGCTGGTGCCGCGTTCACCGAGACCATTTACGGATGGTTCGGCATGGGTCAGTGGTTCATCACTGCGGTAGCAAAGAACGACATCAACTCAGTGACAGCCGTCGTCACGTTCACGTCGGTGCTTGTGCTCTTCTCTGGCTTCTTGGCTGACGTGGTACTCGTTGCTCTTGATCCGCGGGTGAGGTCACGCTGATGGCTGCATCAACCACACCGACCACTGCCGGCGCCGACGGCCTCTCGGGTGATCGCCTGTCGCGTGGCACGCTTATTCGACGACGTTTCTTCCGCAACAAACTCGCCGTGTTTGGTTTGTGCGTCATCATCTTCATGTTCTTCATGGCGTTCGTCGGCCCGTACTTCAGCCAG
This sequence comes from Ilumatobacteraceae bacterium, assembly GCA_049454015.1. Taxonomy (GTDB): domain Bacteria; phylum Actinomycetota; class Acidimicrobiia; order Acidimicrobiales; family Ilumatobacteraceae; genus F1-60-MAGs027. The sequence continues at coordinate 2,725 of JBMTYA010000091.1, forward strand.
TGGAACTACTACGAAAACGACTTTGATAACTTGCTCAAGCCGCCATCCAGCGAACACTGGTTCGGCACTACGCAGATCGGTGTCGACGTGTTCGCCCAAACCATGCGAGGACTGCAAAAGTCGCTGATTATCGGGCTTTTGGTGGCTATTTTCTCCACCAGTCTTTCGGCATTCATCGGCTCGGTAGCGGGCTATGTGGGCGGGCGCACCGATCGCGGAATCATGTGGGTGGTCGACCTCTTGCTCGTTATCCCGTCGTTGCTCGTTCTTGTCATCTTGTCGCGTTATTACCAAGGTCGCTCGTGGTTGTTGCTTGTCGTCGGCCTCACCATTTTTGACTGGATGATCACCTCTCGAGTGGTGCGCGGTTTGGCGATGAGTTTGCGTGAACGCGACTTCGTGCGAGCAGCGCGATACATGGGTGTGCCGACTCGCACCATCATCGCGCGTCACTTATTGCCGAACATGGCATCAATCATCATCATCGCTGCAACGCTCAACGTCGGTGGCGCGATTCTCGGTGAGACCGGGTTGTCATATCTCGGGTTCGGCGTGCAGGCACCCGACGTATCGCTCGGCACGCTGATTGCCGAGGGCACTGGAGCCGCGCTCACGTATCCGTGGCTCTTCATGTTTGCTGGTGCTTTACTGGTGATCACGGTGTTGTCGGTGAGTTTCATCGGCGATGGTCTGCGCGACGCATTCGACCCCGGTTCGTCGAAGAGCAAGAAGATCTGACCATGAGCAGTGTGACAACAAACAAGAACCTCATCGAGATCCGTGACCTTTCGGTCACCTTCCCGAGCGAAGCGGGAATCGTGCAGGCGGTACGCAATGTGTCGCTCGATATCCGCGCCGGTGAAGTGCTTGGCATCGTCGGCGAGTCGGGTTCAGGAAAGACCGTCATGTCGCTATCGATGATCGGCCTACTCGCCGAGAGCGCAAAGATTTCTGGCACCATCAACTACAACGGCGTCAATTTGCTCAGCCTCGACGACAACGCGATGTCGAAGTACCGCGGCAAAGACATCGCGATGGTCTTCCAGGACCCGCTGTCGGCACTTAACCCGGTGCACACGATTGGTCGGCAGATTGCCGAGGCACTCCATATACATAGCGACATCTCGAAAGAGGCGGCCCTCGCACGGGCAGTGGAGTTGTTGGAAATCGTCGGTATCCCGCGACCCGCCGAGCGCGCGCAGTCGTACCCGCACGAGTTCTCAGGTGGCATGCGCCAACGTGTGATGATCGCGCTTGCAATCGCCAACCAGCCGAAGGTCATCCTCGCTGACGAACCCACCACCGCCCTCGACGTGACGGTGCAAGCCCAAATTCTCGATGTGCTCAAGACCGCGCGCGATATGACTGGCGCCGCAGTCGTGCTCGTCACGCACGACCTCGGTGTCGTCGCTGGTCTCGCCGATCGAGTCGCAATTATGTACGGCGGGAAAGTGGTCGAAATCGGCAATGTTGACGAGGTATATGCCTCGCCCGCCATGCCCTACACCATCGGTCTTTTGCGCTCGATCCCGCGAATCGATGGGGCAGAGTCGAGCCGCCTCACGTCGATTGATGGCGCACCACCGTCGCCGGTCGCGCTGCCGCCTGGTTGCGCATTCGCCCCGCGTTGCCCGGCGGCCGCGCCGCAGTGCGATGCGAGCGTGCCCACGCTTGTCTCGATCTCACCGACTCGTATGACGGCGTGTGTTCGTCAGTCGGAAATCGCGAGCTTGCAGTCGTCAGGCAAGTTGTTCGTTGAGGGCCCGCGACACGTGGCGCAGACTTCGTCGACCGACGCTGTCGCGCTCGAAGTGCGAAACCTGAAGAAGACCTTCCCGTTGATGAAGGGTTCGGTGCTACGCCGCCGTGTCGGTTCGGTGTTCGCCGTCGACGGTGTCGACCTCACGCTTCGTCAAGGACGAAGCCTCGCATTGGTCGGCGAGTCGGGCTGCGGCAAGACCACCACGTTGCTCGAAATCTTGAACATGGTTGCCCCTGAAGCCGGCACTATCACCGTGCTCGGCCGCAACGTCGCCGAGCTCTCTAAGAAGCAGCGTCTCGAGATGCGCAAAGACCTGCAGATCGTCTTCCAAGACCCGTTTGCGTCGCTTGACCCGCGCCTGCCCATCGGTGATGCAATCGCCGAGCCGCTCGACAACTTCGGCATGCCAAAGGCTGAGCAAAACCAGCGAGTGATGGAACTGCTCGAGTTGGTGGGTTTGCAGCGCGACCACGCCAGCCGCTACCCGAGCGAGTTCTCGGGTGGTCAGCGCCAGCGCATCGCCATCGCACGTGCACTTGCGTTGAACCCGAAGGTCATCGCCCTCGACGAGCCAGTGTCTGCGCTTGACGTGAGCGTGCGCGCCGGCGTGCTGAACCTGCTGGCCGAGCTGCAAGAGAAGTTGAGTTTGTCGTATCTCTTCGTCTCGCATGACCTCGCAGTTGTGCAGCACGTCGCCGATGACATCGCCGTGATGTACCTCGGTGGCATTGTCGAGTCGGGCCCGGTCGACGAAGTGTTCGCCCGTCCGCAGCACCCGTACACGCAGGCGTTGTTGTCGGCAGTGCCGATACCCGACCCAAAGGTCGAACGTGTACGCAAACGCATCATCCTGCAGGGCGACCTGCCGAGCCCAGCGAATCCGCCGACGGGTTGTCGCTTCCACACGCGCTGCCATGTGCGTGCGACACTCTCGCCCGAACTCGCCGCTAAGTGCGTGAGCGACAGGCCCGAACTCATCGCGCGCAAGTCAAGCCGCGTGGCCTGCCACGCGCCGCTCAACTGACACACCGTTCAGCGAGCTCGTGCTGTACGCGTCTCGCGGGCACAGTACGCATGTCGTGCGGGATGACTACGCACCGCACGTAGCCTCGGTCGCGTGAGCAGCGCACCCGACGGCTGGCACCACGTTGACGGTGCGCTCTATCGAGAGTTCGACTTCAAGGATTTTTCAGAAGCGTTCGCATTTATGACAATGGTCGCGATGCTCGCCGAGCGTCACGGGCACCACCCCGACTGGAGCAACTCGTGGAACAAGGTGAAGATCTCGTTGCGGT
>JBMTYA010000092.1:0-5756 GCA_049454015.1 Ilumatobacteraceae bacterium
GTTATTCGGTATCCAGACCGTAGGCCTTGGCGACCACTTGCAGCGGGTGCAGCGGGGTGTCGCCGGTCTGTTCGGTGATCGCGGTGTTCGCCAGGTGGCAGTCACCGGCGACGACGTCGCCGTCCGCGGCTTGCACCATCTCACCGAGTTTCTTGCCGAGCGGGATGCTGAGCTCGGCATTTTCGGCGCGCAAGCCCCACATTCCGTCGATGCCCGAGCACTGCTGCACGAGCTTGATCTTTGCGCCGGTCAACTTCATCAAGTCGCGGCTCTTCAGACCGATGTTCTGCGCACGGAGGTGACACGGCGTGTGGTACGTGATTGTTTCGGGCACTTCGCCAGAGAACTGCGTGTCAAGCGATGCGCCTTCCGTCTTGTGCACCTTCATGAGGTATTCGGCGGCATCAAAGGTGTGCTCAGAGACGAGTTGGGCATCCGGGCCACCGACGTAGTCGAGGTAGTCCTTCTTCAGCACGTAACTGCACGTCGGCTGCGGCACGACGATGTCGTTGCCTTTGCGAACTTCTGCGGCGAGCGTCGCGACGTTGTCAACGGCCACCTTGGTGAATGCGTCGAGGTCGCCGCTGTGCAAGAACGGCGCACCACAGCAACCGGCATCAGTAAGCGAGCACTCGATGCCGTTGTGCTCGTACACCTTGACGAGGGCCTTGCCGATTGCGGGCTCTTGGTATTCGACGAGGCACGTGGGGAACACCGTGACGCTCCCCTGCTTCTTGCCGACGCGCACCTTGGGCCGCTGCTTGAACCACGAAGAGAATCTGCTGCGGGCGAACTTGGGAAGCAAGCGCACGCTGGAGATGCCTGCGGTCTTCTCCACCACTTTGCGGATGAGCGAACCGGGCTTGGCGCCCATCACCTTGTTGGTGATGGTGGCGGTTGCGACGGAAACTTTGCCGATCGCGTCAGTGTTACCCATGAAGGCGGTGGTCGCCTTGTCGCGCAGCGATACTTGGCCGTTGGCTCGGCGCATCGCATCCGCGCGAAGCATGAGTCGCGGGAAGTCAAGCGCCCATTCGTGCTGGCCGGGGATGTATGGGCAGTTGATGTAACAGAGCTTGCACTGGAAGCATTCGTCAATGACGTGGTCTTGCTGCGCGGGCGTCATCTTGCCGGCGTCTTGGTCATCGTGCTGGTCGATGTAGTCGAAAAGCGTGGGGAATGACGGACAGAACTTGAAGCACAACCTGCAGCCATGGCACAGGTCGTACACCCGGGTCAGCTCGGCGCGCGTGTCGGCCTCGTCGAGATACAGCGGGTGGTGTGGGTCGTACGTAATGGTCATTCCGGTTCCGTCTTTACTTTTTCAGAGCTCGTTTCAGATTCTTTGATTCCCAGACTTCGGCGTTTCCGAAGTTTGATTTCTATTGCAAGTTCGGGGGCCCGGCCCGGATCGCGTGATGTCACCGTGAAGGTGTATCAGCGTCCGGGCCGAGACCCGCGGGACATTGTCCCAAGATTCGCTGGGCGAATCAGCCGACGGTCTTGAGACCCTCGGTGAAGCGACCGGCGTGGCTCTTCTCGGCGCGTGCCAGAGTCTCGAACCAGTCGGCGATTTCGGCGAAGCCTTCGTCGCGTGCGGTCTTGGCAAAGCCCGGGTACATCTGGGTGTACTCGTAGGTCTCGCCGGCGATCGACGCCTTCAGGTTCTGCTCGGTGTCACCGATGGGCTCGCCGCTGGCGGGGTCGCCAACTTCTGCGAGATAGTCGAGGTGTCCGTGTGCGTGACCGGTCTCGCCTTCGGCGACAGAACGGAACAGCGCGGCTGCGTCGGGGTAGCCCTCGACGTCGGCCTTCTGGGCGAACCACAAGTAACGGCGGTTGGCTTGGCTCTCGCCAGCAAACGCTTCCTTGAGGTTCTCATGTGTTTTGGTGCCGTGCAACTTGGCCATGAGTGTTTCTCCTTAATGGTGGGTTATTTGGATGATCCGCGACTCATGCGCCGTGGCGCGCGCTTCGTGGATTTCGCCCGCGCAGTTTGCTGCCGCACGGGAGACTTTGATTTCTTTTGCGTCGTCTTCGTCGACGCAGCATTTGCGATTCGTCCCCTAAAGACGATGCTCACTTGTTCTACTTCAAATCCTTCTGGCAACTGTGCTCGGAGCGATTCGAGGTTGTCGACGTACACGTCAAACACCTGGCCGGTCGCGGCATCGAGCGCGTGGTGGTGGTCGTCAACGTTGGGGTCAAATCGCACGGCACCACCGTCGCAATGCATGAGCTGAATCTCACCCATCTCGGAGAGTTCGTCCAGCGTCTGGTACACCGTTCGCAGCGAGATGCCAGGCATGCGTTGGCTTGCTACTTCGTAGAGCCCTTCGGCCGTCGGGTGCGATGCGTTCTCGTGCAGAAGCGTGAAAAGCAATTGGCGCTGCGGGGTGAGGCGACGGCCTTGCGCGCGATACTTCGCGGCGACGAGTTCCGGTGCGTGCATAGGTAACACCTTATTAGCGCTAAATGCTTGTCTGCAAGTTATGCGAATAACAATGAGGTGGTCACCCGTCACACCGCACCCCCACCCCTTCCACTTCTAGGCTCGGCGCCGTGAATCGCCCGTCCACCCTCGCCCGGCTACGCAGCGAGACCTTTGATGTTCTGGTGGTCGGCGGCGGCATCACCGGGGCTGGCGTCGCGCTCGACGCCGCAGCGCGCGGTTTGCGGGTGGCACTCGTCGAACGCTCAGACTTCGCCTCTGGTACGTCAAGCAAGAGCAGCAAGCTCATCCACGGCGGCCTGCGCTACCTGCAACAGGGCGACATTGCCCTTGTTTACGAAGCGCTCTACGAGCGCCAGCGCCTGCTGCGCAATGCCCCGCACCTGGTGCGCACGCTTCCATTCATGATCCCCGTTCTCACGAAGAACAGCGTGGTGTCGCGCAAAATTGCCCGCGCTTTAGGTTCGGCGTTATGGATGTACGACCTCACGGGCGGCTGGCGCGTCGGAAAGTTGCACCGCCGTCTGCGCGCAAAGACTGCTCACGCCCATATGCCGACAATGAACTCCGAGACGCTCGCCTCTGCATATCTCTACTTCGACGCCGAGGCCGACGATGCACGGCTCACGCTTGCAGTGATTCGTTCGGCCATCGAACGGGGCGCGGCGATCGCCAACTACTGCGGTGTCACGTCACTACAGAAAGACTCGGCAGATCGCATCTCTGGCGCCACCGTCACCACGCACGAGGGCGAGTCGTTCGACATCTCGGCACGCGTCGTCGTAAACGCCACCGGTGTCTGGGGCGACTCGATGCGCCGCATGGACGTCGGTGGCGACTCGGTAACGATTCGTCCGGCCAAAGGCATCCACATCACCGTGCCGTGGGAACTTGTTCGCAACGACATCGCGGTCGTCATTCCAGTTCCGGGTGACAAGCGGTCACTCTTCGTCGTGCCGCACATGCCCAACGGCGACGGCACGTACCGCTACACCTACGTCGGCACCACCGACACCGACTACCAGGGCAGCATCGACGACCCGCAGTGCACACCCGACGACATCGACTACTGCTTGCGGGCGCTCAACAAGGCGATCTCCAGTGGTGGTCGCACACTCACTCGCGACGATGTGGTCGGCACGTGGGCAGGTTTGCGGCCGCTCGTCGCTACACAAGACGGAGGCACGGCCAAAGGTCGCACCGCCGACTTGTCCCGCCGCCACAAGGTGATGGTGAGCGACTCAGGCATGGTCACGATCACGGGTGGCAAGTTGACGACGTATCGCAAGATGGCCGAGCACACGGTGGATGAAGTGCTGAAAGTGCTCGGTCGTAGCGGTCGCTGCTCGACGAAGCGTCTCGACCTCTTTGGATCCACCTCGCGCGACCGTGACGACCATCTCGTCTCGCGCTTCGGCACCGAGGCGGCAGCAATACGACGCCTCATCTCCGACGACCCATCACTTGGCGCACCGCTCGTGCGGGGGCTTCCCTACCTTCGCGCCGAAGCGGTCTACTCGGCGCGCCACGAACTCGTGGTCACGCTTGACGACGTTTTGTCGCGTCGAACCCGCGGGTTGCTGTACGACCGCGACGCGTCGGCGCGTGCCGCCCGTGAAGTCGCCCAATTGATCGCCCCCGAACTCGGGTGGGATGCGGCCCGCATCGACCGCGAAGTGCGACACTTCGAAGAGGTGTGCAACCGCGAGGTTGCCGCCGCCCGCTAGTCACACGCGCGCCGCGTGACAGAGTGAGTGGCGTGACACAGCCGACGCCCCCAATCGATTTCGGCGCCGGCGAGATTCGCCCACGTTGGGGCGCACAATCATCCGGCCCGGCGGCACTCATCACCGAGCTCGCCTCCATTTGCCCGACCAGCACGACGCACGACGAGCTCGCCGAACATGCGCGCGACTGGTGGCCGCTTGCGATGCGCTGGGCTTTGCAGGCGCAGGTGCCGCAGCTTCCCGCCATCATCGCAACGCCGCGCAACACCGACGAAGTGCGTCAAGTAGTGCTCGCCTGCGCCAAACACGACACGCCACTCACAGTCACAGCAGGTCGAAGCGGCGTGAGCGGAGCTTCGGTGCCAATGTTCGGCGGCGTCGTGCTCGACACCACGTCCCTGCAAGGTGTGGTGTCGGTCGACCGAACGTCTGGCATTGTCGAGGTGCTGCCCGGCACGTTCGGGCCCGATCTCGAGAACGCGGTGGCGAAACACGGCTTGACGATTGGGCACTTCCCTCAGTCGTTCGACATCTCCACCGTGGGCGGTTGGATTGCATGCCACGGTGCAGGACAGTTCTCCACTCGTTACGGAAAGATCGACGAGATGGTGATTGGCCTCGAAGTCGTGCTCGCCGACGGAAACGTCGTGCGCACCGGTGGGGCACCGTCTGCCGCGCACGGCCCTGACATCACTTCGACATTTGTTGGCAGCGAAGGCACGCTCGGTGTGGTGACTCGCGCGTGGCTGCGCGCACACGACATCGCCCCGATGCGACGCAAAGCCGCGTACTTCTTCCCCACGTTTGTAGACGGCATCGCTGCGATGCGGGAGATCATTCGGGCCGACGCCACCCCGGCCGTGTTGCGGTTGTACGACGCAGTCGAGGCACAGCGCAGTCACGGTGGCGACGGCACCAACAGCACGTTGATCGTGCTTGACGACGGCGTCGATGAAATCGTCACGGCGACGCTTGCCGTGGTCGAGCGAGTCGCACTAGCGCGCGGCGCAGTCATAGCACCAGAAGAACGCGTCGATCATTGGCTGGCCCATCGCAACGACACGAGCGGTCTGCAAGCACTCACCAAGAAGGGCTTCGTCATCGACACGATGGAAGTCGCCGCACCATGGTCAAAGCTCAGCGCGGTGTATGACGGTGTACTCGCTTCCGCCAAAGCGGTCGATGGGGCGCGCAGCGTGAGCGCACATCTATCGCACAGCTACCTCGATGGTGCATGCATCTACTTCACATTTGTCGGCCAAATCTCATCGCGCGATATCAACGACGACACGACAGCAGAGCACGAGCGTCTCTACGTCGCAATGTGGAATACCGCGCAACGTGCCGCACTTGACGCCGGTGGAAACCTTGCCCATCACCATGGCGTCGGCCTCAATCGTGGGCGCTTCATGCGCGAAGCAATGGGCGATGCATTCAACGTGCTCGTTGCAATGAAACACGCACTCGACCCGCAAGACATCTTCAACCCCGGCAAGTTGGGGCTGCCCACACGCCGCGGCACCGTGCCCTGGGGCGGCGGGGCGCACACCCCCGCCGCGTCTGGCGACGCCCGCAGC
>JBMTYA010000093.1:0-5753 GCA_049454015.1 Ilumatobacteraceae bacterium
AAATCCTCGGCGATGTGAGCCGTATCGCCACCTCCCGCACGAGCGCCATGCCGGCCTTGGCAGGCGTCGAGATGGTGGTCAGTGGCGACACTCTCACGTTGTCGACTACCGACAAAGAAATCTCCATGCAGTCAACGCTGTCGGTCGGTGGCCAAAAAGACGGCGTTGTCGTGCCCAACGCCCGCGTCCTCACCGATCTGGTGCGCGGACTCCCAGACGGCAAGCTGCAGATCAGCCTTGAGGGCGAGTCACTCGTCGTCGAAGCGGCGCGCAATCGCTCGTCGGTGCTGTGTTACGCCACCAACGATTTCCCGAAGATCATCCAGGCGAGCGCACCCGAAGGAAAGGTGTCAGCTGCTCTCTTCGGCGAGGCGTTGCGTCAAGTGGTTCGCGCCGCGAGCGCTGACCTCACGCGACTGGCACTCACCGGCGTGCTCGTGAGCAACCAAGCCGAAGGTTTGACGCTCGTTGCCACCGACAGTTACCGGCTCGCCGTGCGCCAAGTCGCGGGTACTGCGCTCGCTGGCGAAAGTTCGGTCATCATCCCGGCGCGCGCACTCGGCGAATTGCTGCGCCTCATCAAAGACCACGAGACCATCACCTATCGTCTCGCATCTGACCGTGCGACATTCAGCGTTGGCAACACCACGTTGTCGACGGCACTACTGAATGTGCAGTTTCCCAACTACAAACAGCTCGTGCAACCGTCTTACCCGAACAAGTTGTCGGTGAACCGCGAAGCGTTGCTTGATGCCGTGCGTCGTTCAAAGGTGTACGCGCGCGACACCATCCCGGTGCGTCTTACCCAGGCTGCGGGTGCACTCAAGTTGTCGGTGCACACCAACGACACTGGCGAAACGATCGAAGAACTCGATGCCGACTACAAGGGCCCCGAGATGACGATCGGGTTCAACCCCGACTACTTGTTGCAGGGCGTCGAAGCGTGCAACGGCGAGATCATCAGCATCGAATCGAGCGACCCGATTAAGCCAGCAGTGTTGCGCGGCTCCACGAACGACGGTTACCTCTATCTCGTGATGCCGCAACGACTCACGTCGTGATCGTTCGCTCGCTGCAGCTCACCGACTTTCGCAACTACGAACGGTTGCAACTCGAACTTGGTGCCGGCGTGCACGCGCTGGTGGGGTTCAACGCTGAAGGCAAAACCAACTTTGCTGAAGCACTCGTTGTTGTCTCGACGATGAAATCGTTCCGCGGTGTCGGCAACGACCACGTGGTGCGACGCGGTGCAGAGAGTGCGTACTTGCGAGCCGATGTTTTGCATGACGACGAGCGAGAGTTCCTCGTTGAAATCGAATTGAAGACAGCCGGGCGCTCAGTGGCGCAAGTCAACCGCAAGCGAATCAACCGCACCCGCGACTTACTCACTGTCCTGCGCACCACCGTGTTTTCGCCCGATGATCGCTTTCTTGTCTACGGCGGGGCAGCACAGCGCCGCACCTTCCTTGATGACAGCATCGTTGCCGCCGAGCCGTCACGTCTTGACCTCGTCGGTGAACTCGAGCGCGTATTGCGCCAGCGCAATGCGTTGCTCAAAGAGTCGGGCTACCGATCCTCAGCTTCGACGCTGGCTGCCCTTGATGCGTGGGACGACAAACTTGCTGCTGTCGGTGACGAAGTTGGGCGCGCGCGAGCAGAGTTGATCGTCACTATTGCGCCGCTCGTACAGACGGCGTATCAATCGCTCCTTGCGCGCGACTGCGAAGTGCGCCTGACGTACGACGCCCCGTGGCGCGAGACCGGGCTCGCTACCGCGCTTGCGGAGTCGCGCGAAGACGACCTGCGGCGTGGCACGAGCACCGTCGGCCCGCACCGCGACGACATGGTGGTCGAGCTTGACGAGTTCGCGACACGCACGCAGGGCTCGCACGGCGAACAGCAGTCGCTTGGCCTCGCCTTGCGAATGGCTGCACACCAAGCCGTCACCAACAAGCACGGTTCACCGCCCGTTGTAGTGCTCGACGACGTGCTTGCTGCCCTTGACCCGGAGCGCAGCAAGAAACTCTTTGACCAGTTGCTCGCCGTCGTGCCCTATCGGCAAATGATCGTGACGAGCGCCCACCACCTGCCCGACTCACCGCGTATCACCCAGTGGCTACGAGTGAGTGGCGGCCACATCACCCCAACCTCCGCCGACCGTCAATGACCATCCAATTACCCCCGAACGTGACCACGAGCCAATGACCAACGACCCGCGCCGCGACGACCTACCCCCAAGCACGACGCTGCAAGGCCAGTTGTCGCGCCTTCTTGCTTCGCTCGGCTCGGACGACGCAGCCAGCGTGCGCGGCGTATTCGGTGCGTGGGCCGAACTGGTCGGCGATGCCGTCGCGGAGCATGTGCAACCCGTCAAACTCGACCGCTCCGTCCTCGTTGTGGAGGTCGACGACCCCCATTGGGCCACCGAGATGCGCTTCCTCGAAGCATCGTTGTGCGAAAAAATCTCGCGCCTCACCACGACGCCAGTCACATCACTCGAGGTGCGCGTAAAACGCCGATAAATCGGTACTTTTTCGCGTGTAGGTTCCTCTTTCTGCCTCGTGCACACAACTAGAATGAGACGACTGAACATGACCAATTTTTGCCCTCATCGCCACACATTCGGCGGGGGATCACGATGGCAGTGAACACGTCAGGAGATGCCACCAAAGGCACCGCCCGCAAGGGTTCGGCGTCGTACGGCGCCAAAGACATCCAGGTGCTCGAAGGCCTCGATCCGGTGCGTCGCCGCCCGGGCATGTACATCGGTTCGACCGGTCTGGCTGGCCTCCATCACCTCATCTGGGAAGTCGTCGACAACTCCGTCGACGAGGCAATGGCAGGGTTCTGCAACAAGATCATCGTCACACTGCACGCTGACGGCTCGTGCGAAGTGGTCGACAACGGCCGCGGCATCCCCGTTGACCCGTACCCGTCTGGCCCGCACAAGGGCAAGAGCGCGCTCGAAGTGGTGCTCACCGTCTTGCACGCCGGTGGCAAGTTCGGCGGCGAGGGATACAAAGTGTCCGGCGGTCTCCACGGCGTGGGCGTCAGCGTCGTCAACGCATTGTCGGTGCGTGTCGTTGCCGAAGTTCATCGCGACGGCACGCACTACCGACAAGAGTTCGTCGAAGGTGGCAAACCAAAGGGCAAGCTGCAAAAAGTCGGTGCATCACCTGACAAGTCGACGCGTGGCACATCGATTCGTTTCTGGCCTGATCCAGAAATCTTCCAGGCTGAAGGCGTCGAGTTCGTTGCGCGCACCGTCACCGAGCGTCTGCAGACAATCGCGTTTTTGAATAAAAGTCTCGAAGTCGTCTTTGTTGATGATCGTGGCGACAAGAAGCAGAAGGTGACGTTCCAGTACAAGGGCGGCATCGTCGACTTCGTGAAGCATCTCAACCAGTCGCGCGAGGCGCTCTTCACCAAGGTGGCGCACTACGAAGCGAGTGAAGATGATCAGACCCTGGACATCGCGCTGCAGTGGAACACGGGCTATTACGAGGGCATTTACGGCTATGCGAACGGCATTTCCACCGTCGAAGGTGGCATGCACGTTGAAGGTTTCAAGACCGCCCTCACTTCGGTGCTCAACAAATACGCCCGTTCCTCGGGTGGTTTGAAGGAAAAAGACGAGAACCTCCTCGGCGAGGACATTCGAGAGGGTCTCACTGCGGTGGTGTCGGTCAAGTTGCGCGAGCCGCAGTTTGAGGGCCAGACCAAGGCCAAGTTGGGCAACGTGTCGATGCGCTCGTTCGTACAGAAAGAAACGAACACCAAGTTGGAGGAGTGGTTCCAGGAGAACCCAACCGAAGCCAACCGCGTGGTGAAGAAGGCGGTCGCTGCTGCGCAGGCGCGCATCGCCGCCAAGAACGCGCGCAATGCAATCCGCCGCAAGACAGCCCTCTCGGGTGCGGGCATGCCCGACAAGTTGAAAGACTGCACGAGCGGCGACCCGGGCGAAAGCGAACTGTTCATCGTCGAGGGCGACTCCGCCGGTGGCACTGCGGTCGACGCACGCGACCCGCGCACGCAGGCAATCCTCCCCATCCGCGGCAAGATCTTGAACGTCGAGCGTGCACGCCTCGACAAGATGTTGAAGAACAACGAAATCCAGGCGCTCATCACCGCTATCGGTGGTGGTGTTGGCAACGACGAGTTCAACGTGGAGAAAGCCCGGTACCACAAAGTCATCATCCTCGCTGACGCCGACGTCGACGGCAGTCACATCCGCACACTCCTGCTCACGTTCTTTTACCGACAGATGCGCCCGATGGTGGAGAGCGGTTTCATCTACATTGCACAGCCGCCGTTGTATTCCACCGAAGTTGGCAAGGAGAAGATTTATCTCAAAGACGATGCGGCGAAGACTGCGTTCTTGAAAGAGCACGCCAACCACAAGAAAGAGTTCCAACGCCTGAAGGGTCTCGGCGAAATGGACTGGCAAGAACTGAAAGGCACCACGATGGATGCCGCGACACGAACTCTGCTGCAGATCACCGTCGACGAAGCAGCCGAAGCAGAGAACATCATGAGCGTGCTCATGGGTGACGACGTCGAGACCCGCAAAGAGTTCATCACCACCAACGCGCGTGACGTGCGCAACCTGGACTTCTAGGCGAAGGCGACAAAGTCACGACCATGGCAAAAAAGAAGAGCGACACGCCAGCCAAAGCGACCAGCAAGTCGGGTGGCAAGTCCGGCGGCGGCAAGAAGGGCGGGGCCGGCGATGGCAATGGCTCGTCGCAGCTGCCGCTCTCAAGCGGCGACTCGGTGCAGCCCATCCAGCTGCAAGAAGAAATGGAACGTTCGTTCCTCGACTACGCGATTTCCACCATCATGTCGCGCGCCTTGCCCGACGTGCGCGACGGCCTCAAACCCGTGCATCGCCGCATTATCTGGGACATGGACCAGCAGGGTTTCCGCCCTGATCGACCGTATGTGAAGTGCGCGCGCGTCACCGGCGACACGATGGCCCGCTATCACCCGCACGGCGACGGCGCCATCTACGACGCCCTCGTGCGCATGGCCCAGCCGTTCTCGCTGCGTCATCCGCTCATCGACTTCCACGGCAACTACGGCTCGCCCGACTTTGGTCCTGCCGCCAGCCGTTACACCGAGGCGCGTCTACATCCGCTCGCCATGCAGTTGCTCGCCGACATCGAGGAAAACACCGTCGACTTGATGCCGAACTATGACGGCACCACCGAAGAACCCACGGTGTTGCCGGCGCGATTCCCCAACTTGTTGGTGAACGGTTCGCAAGGCATCGCCGTCGGCATGGCCACGTCGATTCCGCCGCACAACCTGGGCGAGATCATCGACGCCACGTTGCATTTGATCGACAACCCCGATGCAACGGTGAAGGACTTGATGAAGTTCGTGAAGGGCCCCGACTTTCCGACCGGTGGGCTCATCCTCGGGCGTGACGGCATCACTGAGGCATACAAAACAGGTCGCGGCAGCATCAAGATGCGCGCCAAGGTGGCGATTGAAGAAGGCCAGCGCGGCCAGATGCGCATCGTCGTGACCGAACTCCCGTATCAGGCGAGTTGCTCGTCGATTGCCGCACGCATCCAAGAACTCGTCGACAACGACGGGTTGGAAGGTATTGCCGACGTCAACGACAACTCGGCGGGCGGCACCACCAACCTCATCATCACGCTGAAGCGCGACGCCAACGCCAACGTCGTGATGAACAACCTCTTCAAGAACACGCAGCTGCAGAGCCAATTCCCGGTCAACATGGTCGC
>JBMTYA010000094.1:0-5725 GCA_049454015.1 Ilumatobacteraceae bacterium
GCACCTGGCTGGGTGCCGACTGTGCACCTGTCGTTCTACTTGCGCGGTATTCCTTCTGGTGGGCCAGTCGCTACGGAGTTTCGCACTAACCACTTGCATGACGGGTTCTTCGAAGAAGACGGTTTGCTGTGGGATGCGAACGGCTCGCTCGTTGCGCAGTCACGCCAACTAGCGCTGCTCCCGCGCTAGCGGGGCAGGAGGGTCGCGTCAGCCGGGCGACAGCGTCGGCCCTACGGCTCTAGCCGAGCGACAGCGTTAGCTCGTACACATGGCGCTTCGACACGCCAAAGCGCGCCGACACCCGTGATGCAGCGTCTTTGCGCGACACGCCAGCATCGATTTCTGCGCGCAAGGCGGCGAGCAGCTCTTCGTCGCTTGGCGGTGCTGCGGGTGTCGCACCTGCCAGCACGATGACGAACTCACCGCGCGGCTCGCTGTCGCCGTAGCGCTTGACCGCTTCATGCAGCGAGCCTCGCCAGATTTCTTCGTGCACCTTGGTGAGTTCTGCGGCAATCGCAACGCGCCTCGCGGGCCCACACATGAGCTCCAGGTCGGTGAGCGTTTTGTGCACTCGGTGAGGCGCTTCGTAGAGCACCGCGGTGCGGGCTTCATTTGCCACTGATTCGAGTCGTTCCTTTCGTTCGGCACCTGACCGCGGCAAGAATCCTTCGAACACGAATCGCCCCGCTGGCAAACCGCTCAGCGTGACCGCCATAATCGCCGCCGAAGGGCCAGGCGTCGCGCTCACGGTTCCACCTGCGTCGATGACCGCACGCACGATTCGTTCGCCTGGGTCGCTGATGCCCGGGCTGCCGGCATCGGTGATGAGCGCGACCGTCTTGCCTGCAGTGACGAGTGCTGTGATCTTTTCGCGCGAGTCGTGCTCAGTGTGCTCGTTCACGATGATCAATGACTTCTCGCTCACACCGATGCGCTGAAGAAGTTTGCTCGAGTGCCGAGTGTCTTCGCAGCAGATCACATCGGCGTCGCGCAACGTATCGACGGCGCGCGTCGTGATGTCTTGCAGGTTGCCGATTGGCGTGGCGACGAGCACGAGTCGACCGTTCATATGCATACCTCTGGCGCTTGCGAGGTTGTCATGCGCGCCGCACCTCGACCACGTCACCGACCTTTAGACCCCACCGTTCGAACGACCCGGCCTTTGCTTCGACGACAGTCCGAGCTTCGCGCACAGGGAGGGGTAGTCGCATCGGTGCGAGTCGTTGCACTTTCACCACGTGGTGTTCGTCGTCGAGGTAAGCGATATCGAGTGCGCACTTCACACCGAAGGTGTGCACCCAGTTGCACTTTGGTAACACCATTGCGTACTCAGGGTCGCTCTCGCCGATGAGCCCGCGTCGCCGTTCGCGCCGCGAATCTGCCACGGTCGCACTGGCGAGCACTCGGCCCTGCGCGACGAGCCAAGCGTTGGTCGGTTTCATGGCGGTCCTCGTCAGCCCTCAACTGTACGAGCCACGCCATCTCGGGGCACTCCAATAACCTGAAAGAAGTCGAATGAACGCGTATAGCGCATTCGGTGGTGAGGTGAAAACGCACATGACGCATGCAGCAGACGGCAAGAAAGCCGTTCGCATCGGGAAGAACGTCCATTTTGAAGTGGACGAACTCGTCATCGGTGATGGCGTGAAGATATGCGACAACGTCTCTATTGAAGGCAGCAAAGTGCACATCGGTGACTACACGCTGATTCGAGAAAACACCCAGCTGGGCGGCAACTCGGCACTCTCAATCGGCATGTGTTGCTGGATCGGCCAGGGCGTGATCATCGACTCAACGGAGAAGGCCCACATCGGCAACGGCGTTGGCATTGGTGCGCACTCGCAGTTGTGGACGCACATGAAATTCGGTGACATTCTTCAGGGCTGCAATTGGGACTCCCAAACGGAGATGCGCGTCGATGATGACGTGTGGTTCGTCGGGCACTGCCTCGTGTCGCCGATTCATGCCGGTGCTCAGAGCATGGCAATGCTGGGTTCGGTGGTCACGCGTGACATGAAGCCGAACCACATTTATGCCGGCGTACCCGCCACCGACATGACTGAGCGACTCGGTAATCAGTACCGCAGCGTGACCGTCGACGAGAAGTTCGCCGCACTCCAGCGCGAACTTGATGCTTTCGCCGCGAAGGGCAACGACCCGAGCAGCATCAAGATCGTGAAGGAGTGGCCATCGAAGATGGAGCGGGACGTCACCTACTTCAACGTCGCGACACGCGAATACACCAAGCGGCTGTCCGACACGGAGATTGCGTTCATGCTTCACCTGTTGGTGAAGATCAAGTTCTACCCCGCACTCGGCAAGTAGGGGTTCAGCCGACGGGCTGCAGCAGTTTCTCGCTGAGCAATCGCTGTGCTGCGCGGTGGACAACCGCGAACGGCACTCTGCAAGTTTCGGCGATTTGCAAGAGGTCGGTCTTGCCGTCGGAATATGCGAGCACGTTGAGCAGGTCGTCCACCGAACTCTCCACGCCGCGTGCACCAAGCGTGGGGTAGAGGCCGCGACGTCCGAGCTGCGGTTCGCACAGTTGCGTGGCGACGTGCGTTGCGTTCCCCTCGAGCACCTCGAGGCACGCCTTCACGAAGTCAAAGCCACCCTTCAAGCCAGTCGCCGTCACCACCGAGAAGTCGTCGAGCGAAGTGTGGTACTCGGGATATGAAGTAAACCTCGTGCGACTAAGACCCACTACGGGCAAGTCGACGCCGGGGCTGCAGTATTGGCGCTCATCGCTGCCGCGCTCGAGAAACGTGTGAACCCTCGTGGGTGATCCGATGTGCTTCAAGACATGCCTGGCGACGCGGTCGGCCTGAGTGTCGGTAGTGCGCGACTCGATGATGGAGTACGTGCGGTCATCACCTACACACGAGATGTTGAAGCCGGCCACCACCCGCGACTTCATCTGCTTCAGGTTCTTGCTGAGGTAACAGATTGACCCGATCGTCTCGGGGATGAAGATGATGCGATAGGTAAATCGTCGATCAAGCGTCGCGAGCCACTTGGCAATGTATGTAACTACGGTCGGACCCGAAAGTTCGTTGTTCGCCATTGATGGGTGACATACATACGTGGAGAGAAAGATTTCCTCCTTGCTCGCACCTTTGAGAATGAGCTCGCCGTAGTTGAGCACCCCGTCAAACTTCTTGCTCTTGATCACGGCGCGATAGCGGCCAGGTGTCAGGGACTCTCGTTGCTCGTGGGTGAGGCAGAAACCCCAGCGATCTGCGTAGTACGAGGTGACATACGGAATTGCCGTAGGCATGTCTGGCAGTGAGTGCAGGTGTTTCTGCAACTCGTCGAGCTCGAGCACGTCGTCGACTGGTGTCGAATAGCTCACCACATGGAGGTTGTGATTCTTGAAATCGACGACGCGGCGCCCAGCTGAGTCTTCGATGTAGGCCTCAGAAATCTGCCATTCCTGCGGCACCGTCCAGTCGAAGCATTTCGTGCCGGAAGGCACCTCATGAATCGTCATGGCGGGCAGAATCTCTTGGATCAGCCGCAGCGTCTCGCGCACGCCTTCGCCGGTGATACTGCGAGTAATCGGGAAGAGTTTCTTGGCAAACGCGAGCATCTGCTCGCCCGAATTTTCGGATGCTCGAAGTTCACTCATGCTGGAACGCGCCAACACCCTTCGTCATTGACAAAACAACCCTACTGCCGGCTTGCTGAACCGTCAGACGTTGAAGCGAATCTCCATCACGTCGCCGTCGGCCACTTCGTAATCCTTACCTTCGACGCGCAACTTGCCCGCATCGCGCGCCTTTGACCATGACCCGATGGCGAGCAATTCATCGCAATGAATCACATCGGCGCGAATGAAGCCGCGCTGCAAGTCGGTGTGGATTTTGCCCGCGCACTCGGGGGCCTTGGAGCCAGCGTGAAATGTCCAGGCGCGCGACTCTTTGTCGCCGGTGGTAAAGAATGTGCGCAGCCCAAGCAGGTGGTACGCCGAACGCACGAGACGGGGGAGAGCTCCCTCGCCGAGACCGAGCGCCTCGAGCATGTCGATGCGGTCTTGCCCAGTGAGTTGTGCTGCTTCGGCCTCAATCTGCACGCTCATGCCGAGCACCTCAACTTCGTGCTCACTGGCCGACCCCGGCGGGGCCAGTTCGGCGGCGACTCGAGCGACCTGTGCGGGGATGGTGTCGAGTGCATCCTCGGCAACGTTCACCACGGCGAGCACGCGACGGGTGGTCAGCAAGAAGTGAGGCGCCAGCAGTTCGCGGTCAGCATCGGAAATTCCCGCGCGATACAACGGCCTTCCTTCGGCGAGTTGTTTTTGCGCGCGCTCGAGCGCGGCAACTTCGTCGGCGATCGACTTGTCCATGCGGGCAGCTTTTTGCATCTTGCCCAACTTCGTCTCGACGCTTTCTAAGTCGGCGAGCGCGAGTTCGAGTTCCACCACGCGAAGGTGTTCGAGCGGGTCACTTGGGCCGGGGATGTCATCGTCCACGAACGCACGCAACACGAAGACGATCGCATCAACTTCGCGGATGTTGGCGAGAAACTTGTTGCCGAGCCCTTCGCCCTTGCTCGCACCTTCGACCAGACCGCCGATATCGACCACTTCGATGGTCGCGTTGACCACCTTCTTGCTTTCCGACATTTTTGCGAGCGCATCGAGCCGCGGGTCGAGCACTTTGGCGACGCCGATGTTCGGGTCCTTGGTCGCAAAGGGGTATGGCGCAGCGAGCGCGTTCGAACCGGTGAGTGCGTTGTAGAGCGACGACTTGCCTGCATTGGGAAGACCGACTAATCCGAAGCGCTCCATATGACGCAACGACGCTACGGCTGTACCGTGCGTCGCACCGGTCAGCCAAGCGGCTGCCTCTCATCGGCTGCGCCGCCTGCCACAGGCTCTAGCAGGAGGTTCTGGGGCGCCGAATTGTTACTATCTGCGTAGGAGAAATTCCCCCGCCATGACCACCTTTGACCTTGACCTCTCCAAGTACCAACTGGGCTGGAGTGACGACGTCGAATATGCCTTCACCCCCGAAAAAGGCCTCAACGACCGCGTGGTCGAGCAGATCTCGTGGTGGAAGGGTGAGCCCGAGTGGATGCGCAAACTGCGTTTGCGCTCACTGAAGACCTTCGACAAAAAGCCCATGGCCGAGTGGTTCGCGGTCAACATGCCCGACATCGATTTTCAGGACATCTTCTATTACCTGAAGCCCGCCACCGAGCAGGTGGACGAGTGGGACGACCTGCCCGAGCAGATGAAGGCGACCTACGAGAAACTTGGCATCCCCGAAGCCGAGCGTAAGTACCTCGCTGGCGTGACTGCGCAGTACGAGAGTGAAGTGGTGTTTCACCGCAATCGTGAAGATCTCGAGAAGCAGGGAATCCTCTTTTGCGACATGGACACTGCTCTGCGCGAATACCCCGACCTCGTCAAGCAGTACTTCGGCACGGTGATTCCGTCAGGAGACAACAAATTCTCCGCGCTCAACACTGCGGTGTGGTCGGGTGGTTCATTCATTTACGTTCCGCCGGGCGTTGAGTGCGAGATGCCGCTGCAGGCCTACTTCCGCATCAACTCGGAGAACGCCGGGCAGTTCGAGCGCACGCTCATCATCGCCGATGAAGGGAGCAAGGTGCACTACATCGAAGGTTGCTCGGCGCCGGTGTACACCAACGATTCGCTGCACTCTGCAGTGGTTGAAATTGTCGTGAAGCCCAGCGCTCACGTCACCTACACCACCATCCA
>JBMTYA010000095.1:0-5709 GCA_049454015.1 Ilumatobacteraceae bacterium
GCGACGCTCGCTCGGCCGGAACGGTTGTCGACCTGCGGATTCCTACCGATTCGGCACGCTGAGCGCAGCAGCCTCAAGACCAGTCGTTGCCGAGGGCATAAGGTCGGCGTCGCCTGTCGTGGCTACTTCATCTGCTTTTTCGCTATGCGGCCACGCCATCAACGCAGTGAGCAAGAAAGCGAGATTGATCACAACGAGGTGACGCGGGTAGTACGAGGTCATCTGGTACTTGAGCATCGGTAATGCGTACCCGAAGGGGATGAGCAAAAGCAGGCTCGTTGCCTTGAAGAGGAGACCCTTCTTGTATCGGTAGGCGATGGCAACAATCCACAACAGCTGGGCGCCCCAGAACAACGATGCCCACGAGAGATTGCCGGGCGCGTTCCAGTACATCATGAAGCGGAGTTGACTGGCGACGGTGCCCCAGGAGCCGAGCCTGTCGTCTTCGCCTGGGTTGAATCCAAGCACGTCAAGCCACGAGAACTGGTAGTTGATGCCAGCATTTGCAGTGAACGGAACGAACGATTCGCCGTAGTACAGGTTGTGCCACAAACTGAACAGCACAACCGCCGCAAACGAAGCAACCATTTTGCTTATCGTGCCGATAGCGCGGACCGTATCTGCTCGATCGACAAGTAGCAGCATGACGATGAACATCAAGACGACTCCACCGATCTGGTTCGGCCGTAGCTGTATCGAGTACCCGAGTGCTACGGCGAACGCCACCATTGGCCATCCACGTGACTCCGAACGTGTTGAGATGACGAACCCCGCAACAACCAGGAAGACAATCCAAGTCGGGTATTCACTTGATCCCACAAATCCGAAGCCGGCCATCAGGTCATCTGACATAAAGTACAACAGCGCAAAGAGGGACGAGCCACCAACAAGCCAGGAGAAACCGTCACCGCTTTTTTCCAAGAACCGTGCCCCGAGGACGAATACGGCAAAAAATCCGAGCGAAGTCATGATGATGCCAATGAGTGCATCTTGTTCACCCAACAAACTCCGAGTCAGGAACGCGAGGTAGCGAGGTCCGGCCTGAAACCAGAAGAGAGCTTCTCCGCCTCTCAAGGAGCTTTCCAGAAACACCGTTCTCGCGTATCCCTGCGTTGCATACCAATCTGAGTCGCGCCAATAGTAAAGAAGTCGTCCCCACCAACGTTCACCCTGGCTGGCGTGGAATCGCTCGAGATGATCGAAGGATTTGTACGCCCCGAGCACGATTGCTGCAGGGAGGTACGCGACGAGAGAGCGCGGTGGCATTTTTTGAGCGATCACTAACACGATCAACGTCAATGCAAGGACTGGAGGCAAGAGCGGTGACCCAATCAGATCAGGAAGAATTCTTGGCCCGACTTCGACTAAGCCGAACGCAGCAATCGCAAGCACCACCGCAACCAACAGATTCTTTCGAAATGCGTGTAATGCTCCACCGAGCATCACAAGGAAGAGTGCAGCACTTGCGAGATCCAGAATCACGAGAAGCATGTCAAGACGCAACGGCGTTTCGAACCGGCTTCCCGGCGCCATGGCCGCAAAATCGTCGCGATCTGCATCAAACCAGACCGTGAGATCTCCTCGGAACGCATCGTCGGTCTGAAGGGTTACTTTAGGAAGCCCTGGCACAAAGTTGCTCGTGGCTGTGACGGTTGCTATCGGCAGTGTTGTCTCACCAAAGACTGCCGCAATCGTGATATCGCCAGACTCCACCGACCGGGCAGGAATGGTGAAATTGAATCCATTCTTGGTGAGTTCTGGCTGACCAACGTACGCAGCGACGTCTGGGCGGTCCTGTGACTCACCTCTTCCGAGTTCTGCCCCCGACCCGTCCAAGGCGACGATGAAGTCCGCAGTCTTCCTCTCGACGGTATCGACAGCCCATCCGCGGAGTCGAATCTGAGAAAAATTCAGAATCGATTCACGGTCTTGAAGTGCACCAACCTTAAGAATGGCGTACGGTCCGCGCGGAGCCGGTGCCTCACTGGGGGGCGTAGGTGAATCGTCGTCGGCGTATCGGTACTTGAGCGTGAACTCGGAAGTCCCATTCGGCACCTCAAGGACCGTCATACGAGGAAACTCATATCGATCCGACAGCGGAGTGTCCGAAGTCCCGAACGGTGCATCGCCGAGTTTCCCTTCAATCTCCCCGTTTCCGTACACCGGCAGCAGTTTCGTTTGCTTGGATTCGTTTCGGATGGCCGCCCCGAACGTGGCAGTGAAGGGGAATCGCTCGAGCCACAACGCCGAGAAGCGCGGGTACTCGTTCATGAAGGGAAGACTCCAGTCGTGCTTATGCACTCCGAAGTCAATAGTCCGATCTATTCGCGAGGTGTTGTCGAATCCCAAGTCGCTTCGCAGTAGAAAGGGGCCCTCGTACGACTTTTCGCATGCCTCGGCGGTCGTGAGAGGGTAGTACTCGCTCCGGTAGCAAGCATCGAATCCATCACTGAATGGATACCAAGCAAATGTGACGAGTTTCAGCACCGCAAGTGTCGCGAGTGCTGGTTTAGCTGCACCCTGCCACCTTGCGACCCGAAGTCGATTGCGGACACGTGAACGGAAACTGCCGTTGGCTAACGAAAGGATTGCAACAACAATTGTTACGAACTCGGCTCGGGTGCTGAAGGGCAGTCCGTCCCAAACCAATTGACCCGAACCGGGAATCGCCAGGTACAGAAAAATGAGGAATGCCAGCAACTTCATGGGTGCTGTTGGACGAGACTACTTTGCTCGCCTTCTCGCCGAACAGGTGAACTTCGGTGGTTTCAAATCCTGACTGCGCGTCAGGCGATGCCGGCGCGGCGGGCGGCAGCGGCTCGACGACGAAGGTCGCGGCGCTCATCTTCGCTGGTGCCACCCCAGACTCCGCAGTCTTGGTTGGTGGTCATCGCGAACTCAAGACACTCCTTGCGCACGCCGCAATCGGCGCACACTTGCCGGGCACGCATCAACATGCGCACGGCATCGCCGGTGTTGCCAATCGGGAAGAACAGCTCAGGGTCGGTGTCACGACAATTGGCGTTCACCCTCCAGGAGTAGTCAGCGGAACCAAGGGCGAGGCTTTGAGCAAGGATCGACATAGCGGGCATCACCCTAAGTGCGCCTGGGGCACTTCGCAAGGGGTTTCTCCACTACTTTTCGGAACGGGGAATACCAAACGATGAGCACCAAGAAACCCACACAAATCATGGCCCATCGAGGGGCGTCAAAAGCTGAGCGCGCCAACACCGTGGCTGCGTTCGCTTGTGCACGGGAAATGGGTGCGCACGCGGTGGAGCTCGACGTTCGGCAATGCCGCAGCGGTGAATTGGTCGTGCACCATGACCCCGAACTTGCAGACGGTCGGATCATCGCCCATCTCACCAAAGACCAGCTTCCCGCGTATGTGCCGACGCTCGACGAAGCGCTGGATGCGTGCGGTGAGATGTGGGTGAACGTAGAAATAAAAAATCACCGCACCGAGCCCGACTACGACGCGCAAGATCACCGAACCGACGCGGTGCTCGACGTGCTGCGCCGTCGTGTCGCACTGCACGGGGATGTGCGCAGGTATCTGCTCTCGTGTTTCAGGCGCGAGACAGTTGACCATGCCGTGAAGCTGTGGCCCGATCTACCCACTGCGTGGTTGACGATCTCCGTTCCGAACCCTGACGTGCTTGCGCGCGACTTGAAGGCGAGTGGTCACGTCGCCGTGCATCCGGAGGTTGGTCAGGTATCGCGTGAGTTGGTCGATGCATTCCATCGCCACGGTCTGGCAGTGAACACCTGGACGTGTGACGACCCTGCGAACATGGCAGTGCTTATCGAGTGGGGAGTGGACGGCATCTGTACGAACGTGCCCGACGTCGCGCTGCGCGTGTTGGCTAAAACTGCGCGTGCGGGCTAGAACTCGACCAACATCGGTTTGATTAGCCGCAGCGACTCTGGTCGGTGACGAATCGTCAGGGTGTTGGTCTCATCGATGAAGTCACCGTCAAGTTGGTAACCGAACGCAGCTGGGTAGTCGAACGACACTTCTTCGACGCCTTCGATGATCTCGAGTCCGCGTCGTGCTGACGCCCCACCACTTCGCAACGCCCCCCACAACGTCGAGAGCATGAGCGGCGTCGAGAGTCGACGGAACACCACTGCAACGAGGGGCTTCTCTAGCGACGCCGCTCGCGAAAGTTCGACAGCACGTTTGCCCACATACGTGTACGGATTGGTGTTCAACACGATTGCTGAAAAGCCGTTCGGAATCCGCCTGCCATCAATCGTCACGCCAAAGTGGGGGAACTTGCGGTCGTAGTCGACGAACCATGCCTTCAGTGCGGCGTAAACAAAGAGCGGCTGTCCGACGAGTCGCTTGAAACTGAACGTACGCTCCACTTGGCGCACTACTTCAGCGTCGTAACCGATGCCAGCGTGAAATGTGAAGTACCTGCCGTTTGCTTCACCTAGGCCAATCGGTGACACGAGACCGCCGTCGAGACCCGCGGTGAGCTGCGTGACTGCGAGAAGTGGGTCATTCGCCATGCCGAGCGACCGCGCGAACACGTTGGTGGAGCCGCCCGGCAGCACGCCGAGGGCAACATTGCTTCCGGCTAGGCCCGTCGCGACCTCGTTCAGTGTTCCGTCGCCACCGAATGCCACCACGGCGTCGAGTCCCCGCGCCACGGCATCGGTGGCGAAGCGGGTGGCATGGCCTCGTTCGCTGGTCTCCACGACCTGTACGTCGTGGTGGCGGGCCAGATATTGGTGCACCTGCACGGTGTTGCGCGGTGTCACCGACGTGGCGAACGAATTGACGATCAGCAGGATTCGCACGCAATTTCACGGTATCGGCGGGGTTGACGAGCGCTTGACGAAGGTCACATACCGCGAGTGAGCGACCGTCGCGGCTGATTCTTCGCCGAGGTGACCGAGCGGTAACAATAAAGGTCATGAAGATTGTGGTCTGCGTCAAACAGATTCCCGATCCCGCGACGCCGGGGTCACTCGATTCGTCGACGAATGCGCTGAAGCGCGACGGAAAGTTGATTCTCGACGACTCCGACGCCTACGGCGTGGAGATGGCGCTGCAGCTGGCCACCGCGGCAGGCGGCGGTGAGGTGAGCATCGTCTCCATGGCGCCGAACGGCGAGATGTCGGGCATGCGCACCGCACTTGCAATGGGTGCCGTGCGCGGCGTGCTCGTCTCTGACCCGGCGCTTGCCGGAAGCGACGCACTCACCACAGCGCGAGTGCTCGCAGCAGCAATTCAAAAAGTCGGCATGCCCGACCTCGTGGTTGCTGCGACCGAGTCGACTGATGGCTACACCGGCACGGTGCCCGAGCAGATTGCCGAAGTACTCGGACTTCCTTCGGTGACGTTCGCCAAGAAGGTGAAAGTAGATGGCGGCAGCTTGAAGATTGACCGCCAGACCGAAGCCGGTTACGACGAAGTGGAGTGCCCGCTTCCTGCGCTCATCAGCGTGACTGCCGGCGTCGTCGAGCCTCGCTATCCGAGCTTCAAGGGCATCATGGACGCAAAGAAGAAAGAAATCGTCACAGTGACTGCAGGAGACCTCGGCGTTTCGCCGGTGGGTTGGAGCGGTGCAGGTCAGAAGGTCGCATCGGTCTCGCAGGCCGAAGCACGCAAGGCCGGACAAGTCATCGAAGACGACGGTGAGGCATTCAACAAGATCGTGGCGTTCCTCGAGACGCTGAAGGTCATCTGAGGAGGAT
>JBMTYA010000096.1:0-5539 GCA_049454015.1 Ilumatobacteraceae bacterium
GCGGCTGCGGTGGCTCGGCGGCACGTCACCTAACGCAGCCGCAGCTTGGCACCGTGTCGTTCGCACCGTGTCGAGCGCACCGTGCCGACTCACAGGTCCTGGGCTGGCGTGACCCACAACGGGCTGAACTAGCGTCTGTCGTCATGCGACCGACGTATACGCCCGAAGCCGAGGCCTACCGCGAAAAAGTGCAGGCCTTCCTTGCCGAGAAACTGCCCGCCCACTGGAAGGGCATCGGTGCACTCGATGGCAAAGAACTGGAGACGTTCATCGCCGAGTGGCGAGTCACGCTCGCACAGTCGGGCTACCTCGCCCCGGGTTGGCCGGTCGAGTACGGCGGCGGTGGTCTCTCGGCGCTCGAGCAGGTGATCGTCGCCGAAGAGTTCATGCGGGCTGGCGTTCCGACTGGCGCAATGAACGACGTGTTCGGCATTCAGATGCTCGGCAACACGCTGCTGCTTTTTGGCACCGAAGAACAAAAGCGCCACTACCTGCCGCGCATCATTTCCGGTGATGACATCTGGTGTCAGGGCTACAGCGAGCCGAACGCAGGAAGCGACCTCTCCAACCTCGGTCTCAAAGCCGTGCTCGACGGCGACGAGTGGGTGCTGAACGGTCAGAAGATTTGGACGTCGGCTGGCCATCTCGCCACGCACATCTTCACCCTCGCGCGCACCGACCCGAACGCCCCGAAGCACAAGGGCATCTCGTTCTTGTTGGTCGACATGCGCCAGCCCGGCATTGAAGTGCGCCCCATCAAGATGATCTCGGGCGAGAGCGAGTTCAACGAGGTGTTTTACACCGACGTGCGAGTGCCGAAAGAAAACGTGGTCGGCGGCGTGAACAACGGTTGGGCAGTGGCGATGGCGCTCCTTGGTTTTGAGCGTGGCGAGGCGGCTGCAACCGGCCCGATTCGTTACGAAGCCGAATTTGACCGACTTGTTGCGCTCGCACGCGACAAGGGCGTGGCTGACGACCCGCGCATCCGCCAGCGGCTTGCGTGGTGCTATTCGAAGGTGCAAATCATGAAGTATCTCGGTCGTCGCACGCTGACGAAGTTCTTGGCAGGACACCATCCGGGCCCCGACGGTGCAATCTCCAAGTTGTACTGGAGCGAGTTCCACAAGAAGTCGACCGAACTGGCGCTCGACATCCTCGGCATGGATGCGATGATTCCTGTCGGTCGCAAGCCGAGCACCGCATTTCAGACCGACGATGCCGGCGCACCGAACTCCACCATGAGTTGGGCGATGACGTTCCTCAACGCTCGCGCTGGAACGATCTATGCGGGATCGTCGCAGATTCAGCGCAATATCATCGGCGAGATGGTGCTCGGCCTACCGAAAGAGCCGCGACCGAACTGAGCAGCACGATGGAGGGTGGCAGACCGAAGCTCGGAGCATCTGCACTTGCGGCGGTAGTGCGTCGTCCTTCGTTGTGGCTCACCGCCGTGCGGCAGGCATTTCGACTCGCGCCGAATGGCTGGTGGCGGCGCGCGCCGTTTTTGCCGATTCCGGACGAACGTTACATGCGATTCCGATTGGAGACGCAGTACGGTAATGCCATGCACTCCACTGAACCGCGCGATCTGGTGACATATCTCGCGTGGTGCCGCTCGTACCAGCGCAACCTGCGCAGGCGAAGAGCAAGGGCGTAGCGATGCGCAGCGCGCTCGTGCTTAATGCCACGTTCGAGCCGCTCAGCGTGGTGTCGGCGCGCCGCGCAATTTGCCTCGTGCTGGCGGAGAAAGCAGAAATCGTTGAAGACGACGGCACGGAGATTCGCGCGGCGTCGCTCGTAATGAAGGCGCCGCTTGTCATTCGACTCAACTACCTGGTGCGGGCGCCGTTCCGCCGGCGTACGGCATTGTCGCGGAGGGCTGTCTTTGCGCGCGACGGCTACAAGTGCCAGTACTGCGGGCGACCGGCTGATTCCATCGACCACGTGGTTCCGCGTTCGCGCGGCGGTGAGCACTCGTGGGAGAACGTTGCTGCTGCCTGTCGAACTTGCAATTTGGTAAAACGTGACCGCACCCCGAAAGAAGCGGGGATGATTCTCGCGAAGGTGCCGCATTCGCCACGTGATCAAGCGTGGATTACCGCCGCCGTCGGAAGAGTGCCCGACGCGTGGAAGCAATACCTTTCCGTCGCCTCGTGAGGGGTGACGCGGGGGCGCTACACGACCGTCCAATCGAACCTGTCGCGCGAGTGGAAGTGTTGCAGATCGAACGCTCGGCCATTGTGCTCGGAAGCACGCAGTCGTTTGACGTGGTTGATGCCGCACGTGCGGCGGAGTCGGGCTTCGACGTGGTGCGGCGACGCAGCGGTGGTGGGGTGGTCATCTTGCAGCCCGATGACCATGTGTGGATCGATGTGACGGTGCCGCGCGGCCACGCTCTGTGGCACGACGACGTGGAGCGCGCCACATGGTGGCTCGGCGAAGTGTGGTGCGAGGTGCTTCGCGAGACAGTTGGTGCCGAGCGGAGCGAACCAGCCGCTCTTCACGTGGCAGCTGCCTGGTCGGTACACCAGGAGAAACTCATTGCGAGTGCACCAGAGCGTGCCGTGTGCTTTGCCTCAATCGGCCCGGGAGAAGTGGTGCGAAGTGATACGCGTGCGGGCGTCAGCAGAAAAGTTGTCGGCATCTCGCAGCGCCGCACCAAGGACGCTGCTCGGTTCCAGTGCACCGTATTTCGCAAAATCGATGTGTCGCTTTACGACCGGTTCATGCGAGTTGAGGTGGCGGCTTCATTGCGGAATGCAGTCGGAGTTGGCGACGCGCTCGCCGACGTGGGTCGACGTGCGGCAGAGCGCGTGGCGGAGCGCCTCGCCGTCACGCCCCGCTGACGCGACGCTTACGCCGGCTGCGTGAAGAGTCCGCCGGCACGCACCTGGCGGGCGTAGGCACCATCAAGCGACATGAGTTGGTCGTGAGTGCCTTGCTCGACGACGCGGCCATCTTCGAGCACCACGATGCGATCGGCCGAAGCGATTGTCGACAATCGATGCGCAATGATGATGGCCGTCCGGCCACGCAGTGCGTCGTCGAGCGCAAGCTGCACAAGAGCTTCGTTCTCGTTGTCGAGGTGGCTCGTTGCTTCGTCGAGAATCATCACCGCTGGGTTCTTCAGGAGCAGTCGGGCAATTGCCAGACGTTGTTTTTCTCCGCCTGACAATCGGTAACCGCGATCGCCCACGACGGTGCGGTAGCCGTCGGGGAGCGCGGCAATGGTGTCATGAATTCGTGCGCGTTCGCACGCTGCGACGAGGTCAGCATCGCTGGCACTCGGCATGGCGTAGCGAAGGTTTGACTCGATGCTTTCGTGGAAGAGGTGCGGGTCTTGCGACACCACACCAATCGCCGAGCGCAGACTGGTGCCGGTCAAGTCGCGAACGTCGTGTCCGTCGATGCGCACCACACCCGAGGTGACGTCGTAGAGACGCGACACGAGCGACGCGAGTGTCGACTTGCCCGAGCCTGATGGCCCCACGATGGCAACAGTTTCTCCCGGCGCAATCGAGAGCGATACATCGTGCAAGACGTCGCGATCAGGGTCGCCAGTTGGCGCACCGGGCGCCTCGAGAGAGGGAATCGATACCTCCGCGGCCGGCGGATACCGAAAGTTGACTCGCTCGAATTCGATGGCGCCGCGTGGGGCGGGGAGGTCGTAGGCGCCGTTGCGGTCGGCAACGGCGAGTGGAGCGTCGAGCACCTCAAACACGCGGTCGAAACTCACGAATGAAGTGAGCAGTTCGACGCGGGCGTTACTGAGTGCCGTGAGCGGCATGTACACCCTGGTGACGAGTGCGGCGAGTGCAACGAGAGTGCCCGAGGTGACGTCGCCCGACACCACCAGTTGGGCGCCGACACCGTAGACAGCTACCGCTCCGAGGGCGCCCACCAAGCCGAGTGCCACGAAAAAGACCCGCCCGTACATTGCCGCGAGCACACCCGAATCGCGCACTCCGGCCGCGCGGCCAGCAAATGCGTCGACTTCGTCGCGGTGTCGGCCGAAGAGCTTGACGAGCAGCGCCCCGGCGACATTGAAACGCTCCTGCATCTGGGTGTTCATCTGTGCGTTGAGATCCATCTGTCGAGCAGCGATTGCCTGCAGTCGTTTGCCGACGCGCCGAGCAGGGATGATGAAAGCCGGCAGCACGACGAGCGAGAGCACGGTGAGGCGCCACTCGAGCGCCAACATCGCGGCGACAGTCGTCACGAGAATGACCGAGTTGCTCACCGCGGTGCCGAGAGTGGAGGTCACTGCGCTCTGGGCGCCGATCACGTCGTTGTTTAGGCGACTGATGAGGGCGCCGGTCTGGGTGCGGGTGAAGAACGCCACCGGCATGCGCTGCACCTTGTCGAACAGCGCAACTCGCAAGTCATAAATGAGGCCTTCGCCGACGCGGGCCGAGCCCCACCGCTGCACGATGGCGAGCGCCGCCTCGGCGAGTGCGGCACCAACGGCCAGGAGTGCAAGCCACCACACCAACCTTCGGTCGCTGGCGGGAATGGCCTCGTCGATGATCGCCCGAAAGACGAACGGCGGGACGAGTGCGACGAGGGCCGAGGCCAGGATGGCCCCGAGGAAGATCGCGATGGTGGTGCGGTAGGGGCCGGCGAACCGCCACACCCGTCGCAAGGTTTCGCGCTCAAGTTCGTGTCCTTGGACGGCTTTGGCATCGCGAGGGATGAGCGCGTGGGGGTGCATCTGCATCACGGCGACGATACCGATGGTGAGCTCCGCCCCACGCGGATGGACGCGGGGAGCCAGTGGTGGACCTCGTCGCAAGTCGGAGCCCCCGCTCGCCGAGTCGAGGTCAGGGCGGGGCCCGGGTGGGGGTCACACGGGTTTAGTGGGGGTGAATGGTTGACAGTGGGGGAAAGTGGGGGCTAGCGTTCGGAGCGATGGGGAAACCCATCACGGGACCTGGGCAACCAGGCGGGAGGAGGTGACAGGAAATGTTTGTTGGAGTCCACGAGCGACAACTTGATCCGAAAGGCCGTGTCGCACTTCCTGCTGCATTTCGTCCGCGCTTAGAACCGCGCTGTTACCTCACGCTCGGCGCCGACAAATGTGTCGACGTGTTGACTGCCGAAGCGTTTGAGCAAGTGGCGAACGATGCGATGGAGAAAGTTCGTCGCGGCGAAATGAATCGCAATCAGCAGCGTGCGCTCGCTGCCAATGCAGTCGAGGTCACCATCGATGCGCAAGGTCGAATCAATATCGACGAAAAACTGCGCGAGTACGCCGGGCTCAGCCTCGACTCCAAAGTCATCATCAGTGGTTCGTTCGATCGGTGCGAAATCTGGGATCCGGCGCGACATGAGCGCATGAGCGAGGCCGGCACCGAGCAAATGGCGGGAGGTGCGTCGTGAGGCTCGATGCGCGCGGCTTGGGGTGCAACGAAATGACATACGCATTCACCGACAAGAGAAAGGAGAACCGAGGAACGCTTCGACGCGACCACTGGTCACGTTGATGTTTCGCTCATCAGCAGTCTCCCGGTCAGCAAAGATGGACAGCCCCAACTCCGCC
>JBMTYA010000097.1:0-5474 GCA_049454015.1 Ilumatobacteraceae bacterium
GACTACGTCGTACGCGAGATAATCGCGACGCCCACCCCACAACGTCCTTACGCCAGCTCACTGTATTCGGATATCTGGAATACCGGATCGTTTTGGCAGTATCCAATCGGCCATCCGAAACTCGCGACATTTGATCCCCTTCGAAATCGATACTTCAAGATGGCTAACGGGCCGTACGTCGGCGAAAAATGCAGAGATATTCAGTACTCGCCAATGTGGGAGCGCATAAGTGGGTAAGGCTGGGGTATTTGCTGCACGATGCCATGATGCAGTCGCGAAGGTGGTCGCCATCGGCCTGGTAGTTGCTTCAGGTTCGATGGTGGTGGGCCCCGCACGCAGCGCTGCAACGGAAAAGCCTGCCGCAAACCCCTCTTGCAGACGGGTTGGCGCAGTCCGGAAGGTTGGGTCCCAAGTACAGGTGTGCACGAAGCGAGCGCGTCGCATTGTCTGGGTTACACAGAAGGGAACTTCGTCGACCTCCTCCTCGACGACAACCGTGCCGCCCGTGACGGGGCTACCTCGTTCGGCCGTTGATCGACCAGGAGCGAACACCGCCGACATCAAGTTCATTTACGTCACCTTCAAGGACGGCCCCGATTCACGGCGTGACGCCAACGGGGATATCGCGGGTATGGCAGGCGAAGTAAATCGCTACTACCAGTCTCAGTTCCCTGGAAAGCGTCTGAGGTACGACACCTTCGAGGGCGGTCTCGATGTGCAGCACATGCAGTTGCCGCTGAGCAATGCGGAGTTCAATCGGCGTTGGTGCTTCAACAGTTGGGACAGTCCGGCTGGCTGTGACAGGCCTGACGTTCTGACTGTGCTTGAAGACGCATTTCGCAACGCTGGGCTGGGGTGGGAGTCTGCGTACACCACCGGGCAGTGGAACGATAATGACCGTGGTTACGTGCTTCTGTTTGAAGGAAATCGAGGTCTGAAAGCCCATAACGGAGGCTGGCAAAAGAAAATCTGCTCCGACGGGGACAACGAGAATCTCGGCCTCGTGATGCGATTCCTGCGTGACGAGCAGGGGAACGAGTGTCCGCTTCTCGGACGGGATTGGTCAACGGCGCAAGCCCCCTTCAAGTGGTGGGGCTTCACCGTTACTCGTGGCATCACCAGTTTGCTGACCCTGATGCCGGGTTGTGCGCACGTCACGCGCGCGAGCGACAACCCGATTTCGCTCAATGAACTTCAGCCCGGCGAGGACATGGCATCCCAAGGTGCGCTGTACAACTACCCGATCGGGAGTTCGAGGATTGCACAACTTGACCCTGCTCGCAACCGGTACTTCAAGATCAACAACGGGCCGTATGTCGGTGATCGTTGTCGCGATGTTCAGTATTCGCCGCTATGGGAAAGCATCGGCGGCTAAACCGTGCGCACGAGTCGCATTCTGGCAAGTGTTGCGAGCATCTCGATGCTTGCTGTCGTCACGAATGCTCCGGCTGCATACTCCGCGAAGTCCGGACAGGATCCGCTCAGTCGTGATCGCAGAATAACCAAGTCCGCCCGCCTTGCGCCGGTGGATTCATGTCGCAGTTCGGACGCGACGCCAACCAATGGGATGGACCTCAGCCAGACCAGAACGGCGTCGTTGGGATTTCCTCGTCCTACGACGACTGGAAGTAGCACGTCGTTGAACATCGCCGTGTTGCCACTGTCATTTTCCGATCTCCCGTATCGCGAATCGGACCACTCAGCGTTGCGGGACGCAATGCGCGAGTTCAAGAAGTACTTCGAAGCGATGTCGTACGGGCGCGCGGTCATCAACTATCAGGTGATCGCACTCGCCGATGCCGTCACAATGCCAGGCACTGCCCGTTCGTACGGTGCGTTTGGTGAGGACATCGATCTTGAGCGAGTCATACGTGACTCACTGACCAGGGCATCATCGACACTGGGGCTTGCCTCGTACGACATGGTCGCGTTGGAGATGGCTCGAAATGAGTCCGTGAAGTTTTGGCCGGTGGCCTACACCAATTCCATCGAAACTCCGAGTGGACGAGTGGGTGGTGCCGTTCTGGCCGGTGGATGGCAAGGCGCGAACTGGCGGGCCATCGCGCATGAAGTTGGACACGTGTGGCTCGGATTGGAGGACCTCTACGACATGTCGCCACCGCCCCAATATGACGGAACATTCTGGGAATACGACCTGATGAACAGCTTTCGTGGGTCTGCACCGGAACTGACTGCCTGGAATCGGTTCTTGTTGGGTTGGCTCGATGACGCGCAGGTTCGCTGTATCTCGGGGACCACAAGCAGGAAGACCACCCACTACCTTTCGGCTATATCGGATCGCACTGCACTGCCAAAGATGGTGGCAAGGTCGCTGAGCTCTGGTCGCACGCTGGTGCTGGAGAGCCGCCGCAATCGTGGTTACGACAAACTTGATGATTCAGTCTTGGTATACATCGTGGACTCAACTCGTCGAAGTGGAGATGGACCGATCGAAGCGAAAGCGGAACTCACGCTCAACAAGAATCGCAGGCCACGCCAGGATCGCTATGTGATTCCGGTGGGATCATCGGTTCGAATTGAAGGCGTCACCATACGTCTGAAGTCGTCAAGTAAGTGGGGGGATCTCGTGGAAGTCACACTGCGTTGAATTGTCACCGATGACCAAGTTGATCAAACGTGCTGTCGCCCTCGGCGTTGTGGCGGTTCTGGTTGGTGCAACGACGGTTGACTCACAGGGCGTTACTGCTGTGGACGCCAAAGCGGTGAGTCCTACCGTGCGTCTGGGTGGGTCATGTAAAAAAGCGGGCCGTACAGGGAATTTTCAGGGCAGGTCACTCGTCTGCAAGATGGTGGGATCACGACTTCGCTGGACCGAGGTCTCCGTGGGTCGCAAATCCGGCAAAGTGCCCAGAACCGTCAAGGATTCGCTTGCTGACGACTATGCGCGCTTCTCCAAACCGCTACCCAGGTCGCTGGTTGATCGCCCAGACGACGGCGGGGAACTGAGCCCGAAGGTGAAGGTGATTTACGCGGTGCCGTCCTTTGCGAAGGATCAGCGTCGCGACCTCACGGGCGAAATTGCGCGTGGTCTCTTCGAGGTGGAAGAGTGGCGAGCCAGTCAAAACGGTGGATACGGGTTGCGGTACGACACGTACAACGGTGCACTCGATATCGGATACATGACGTTCGAGTCCACCAAGCAGCAGTGGTACGACCGCTTCTACGACATTCGCCCGTATCCGGGCTTTCGTAACGGGCTGAGCCACTTCCAAACTGAATTGCACAAGGCTGGTTGGTGGACCGGTCCGCTCGTATCGAATAGCGACGACACTGAAGGCTTGAATGCGCTGAAACGCGGCGACCTCTATTTCATCATTTTCGAGGCACCGGCTGGGGCCTACGGTCGTACCGGGGCAGGCGAAGGCGGATGCCGTTCGATGACCGACGCGACGAACGACGGTATTCCGATCATCGGGTGGGCGTCGATTGACGACCGCGGCGGAGCATGCGATCGGGTCGACGTCGCCGGGAGGTTCGACTTCGACGCAAGTGGAGCGAACCAGAACCGCTGGGTTGCCAAGAAGTACGGGATGATTGATCATTTTCACCAGTACATGCGTCTGTTGCCCGGATGTCCTCCCGGGGCCTCTCCGAGAGACGGCGAGCGGGTCAGGATTCCGGGCGTTGAGGATGAATCCAAGGCTTGGGAAATTCGCGGCGGCTTCAATCGTGATCTCTCGGAAATCAACGATCCGAACAGTGCCCGGGTAGCGGAGGGAATCACGATCGGCAAGCCCCCGATGCTCGACCCGCGGCACGATCTGTACTTTCACATCACCTCCGACAAGCTGGCCGGTGGCGGCGCGTGCAACAGCGACATCTCCAAGCATCCGCTGTGGGATGACAAACCACTCGACCGTGACTCGGGTCGAACGTTGTTGCGCAGCAGCTACGACCGACCAGATGACATCAGCGGTCCGCAGTTACACGCCGTATACGTGGTGCGCAATGGAGCCAAGGATCTCATGTATGACACCAGTGGGGATATCGAGAAGGCGCTACGTCACGCTGACGGCTGGCTGCGTCAAGAAACGGGGAAGGGCATCCGCCTCGACACCTTTCAGGGCAAGGTGGACGTGACGTATCTTCCGCTACCACCGCGATTCGAGTTCAATACGGGCAAGGACTGCAGCAACGTTCCATGTCCAAACGATCAAGATTTCTACGCGCACCTCCAGAAGTACGGCCGAATTCATCCCGACAAGACCTATCTCTTTTTCTATTCGGGCGGTCTCACGGACTATGTGTTGTGCGGTGGCGCAGGCATCGGCAAGTCCGTACTGCTGAACCTTGAAGTGGATGGAAAATCCTGTTCGGGCACCGATTGGACGAAGTCCAACGCGACCTCGCTGTCATGGTCGCTCCTGGCACTCCACGAGACGTTCCACTCGCTCGGTGCCGTGTGTGCGTCGGCACCTGAGAGCGACGGCTCCTACCATTCCTCGCGCGCAGATGACATCATGAACGCGCGGGCGAAGGGCGCGGTGAAGCTCGATCCCACACGCAGGAACTATTGGGGCAGCGTTCCCGCCGGCTGCACCGATGTGTCGCAGAGCCCATTGTTCGAATAGGAGGTAAGCAAATGAAACGAAAACTCCACTTTGCCGGAATAGTCCTGTCCATCGTGGCTGTGGCAATGACAATGTGCGCAATACCTGCAAGTGCAGTCTCGAAAAATTGCAGAACACTGGGGGTATCGCGCATTGAGAACGGAACACTGGTCGTCTGCGTACGAGTCGGAAACAAGAAAATTTGGCAGAGTGCAACAGCGTCTTCTTCAGCGAGCAAAACCAGTATTCGTAGTTCGCAGGTGCTCGCCGGCAGTGATTTGACGCGACAGAATCTCCGTGGCATCAACCTTGCAGGCCGCGATATTTCCACCGCACGCATGCCGTACGCAGATCTCACCGGTGCGAATCTTTCGGGTGCCTTTGTGATGAGCCTGAACCTCGCATCGGCCAATCTCGCGGGCGCCAATTTGTCGAAAGCATATGGGGGTTGGCTCTTCGTGAACGGCGCAAACTTGGAGGGGGTCAATCTCACCAATGCATCCCTGGTGCATTCAAACTTCGATGCCTATGTCGCAGAGAATGGATTCATGCGAGTAAACCTCGAAGGAGCGACACTGACCTCCGCGACACTTCGAGGCTCTACGTTTGAGCAGGCGAGGCTTGATCGAACAAGTGCGCGATTAGCCAACTTCGAGGATTCAAACTTCGCCAACGCAAGTATCCAGAACGCGGATCTTGCGGGGGCGAATTTCCAAGGATCTGACCTGTTCAATGCCAACTTCTCAGGCTCGACATTGGGCAGCGATTGGCGGCTGCAGTTTCGTGGTGCGCGTTTTGAGAACACCACGTGGGTGGACGGAAGGATCTACTCAACCACCCCAGATTCGCCGTAGGCCCGAGGTCTAGTTCGAACGCACGCGGCGCAAGAACTGCTGCGTTCGC
>JBMTYA010000098.1:0-5452 GCA_049454015.1 Ilumatobacteraceae bacterium
GCATCCGGCTCATAATCGGAAGGTCATCGGTTCGATTCCGATCGCCGCTACAACATGAAAAAAGATGACTCTCAACGTTCCGTGTATTGGTTGTTATTGCGTTTGCTAGAGCGCAGGGACCGTATTCGGTTCTCGATATGCCTAATCCTCATTCTTGTGGCAACAGGTCTGGAACTTTTGAGTCTTGGAATGGTGATCCCTGTAGTCCAGGTCGTGCTTGGTGGTGCGAAGCTTGAAGAATACGGATGGATTCCTGACGCTATTGAGGATATGCGTTACCAAACATTTGTGGTGGTCCTGCTTGGCACACTAGTGGGCGCATTCATACTCAAAAATGCTTTTCTTGTCGTGTCAAACTACTACCAGCAACGAGCACAACTTTCACTTGGGAACCGAATCACCCAGCAACTTTTTGAGAACTATCTCAAGCAGCCTTATGAGTACCACTTGACACACTCTTCGTCCGTACTTCTGCGAAATGTCTCTGAATACTCAGGGGCTGTGCTCTTCTTCCTGGGGCCTTCGTTGATTCTCCTGGGCGACATCTTTACGGGATTAGGTTTCTTGGCTGTGCTGATGATCGTCCAGCCAGTCAGTACAGTCACGATCGGACTTCTCTTCGGATTGAGTTCTTGGGTTATCCTCCGAGTCACTCGACCTCGAGCGAAAGTGTGGGGCGAACAGCGAATGAATTATCGGGTTGCGATCAACAATGCGCTTCTCGCTGGCTTTGGTGGTGTCAAGGAGATAAAACTCTTTGGCCGAGATCGTGAGGTTATAGATGTACATCGAAGCAACCTATATGCCGTCTCAAGAACGGTGTATATGTTCAACATTGTTCAAGCAATTCCACGTGCGATGTTCGAGATACTTGCAGTACTCAGCGTTGCAGTAGCAATTGTAATCTCGAGGCTGAGAGGACAACCATCTGACCAGGCAACACTCATTATTGCGCTTTTTGGAGTAGTCGCATTCAGAATGCTTCCCTCGATTAATCGAATCATCGTGTCACTTCAACAAATCGCCTTGACGCGCCCAGGATTGGAAGGGGCAGTGGAGGGCCTCAGTCTGATCACGGAGAAACAAAAACTCGAGGCGAACGAACGCCTCGGGCACTTCCTGACTCTTGATGTGACCAATTTGAAGTATCGATATCCGAATACGGAATCGGAAGTTCTCAGCCTTGGAAATTTGCGAATCTCGGCAGGAGAATCACTGGGAATTGTGGGCTCTAGCGGCTCGGGGAAGAGCACACTAATTGATCTGCTGATCGGGATTCTTGAACCGACTAGTGGGTTGATTTCGATAAATGGATTGAGTATGTCGCGTAACCGTCGATCGTGGCAGGACAAGATTGGATATGTTCCCCAACAGGTTTACTTAATGGACACAACGATTCGACGCAATGTGGCTTTTGGGTTGCCTGAGTCCGTGATTGACGATTCCCAAGTCGAGCATGCTCTACGTCAGGCGTATCTGTTGGACTTTGTGCAGTCACTGCCGAAGGGTTGGAATACGGAAGTCGGTGAGCGAGGCGTACGACTTTCAGGTGGTCAACGACAGAGACTTGGAATTGCGCGAGCTCTTTACTCCAACCCCGAAGTAATTGTGTTGGACGAAGCAACATCCGCTCTAGATAGTGCGACTGAACGCGAGATCGTGGAGTCATTTAGGGAGATTGCGGACGATAAAACTTTGATTGTGGTTGCGCATCGGACATCAACCCTCCGTTATTGCAACCGACTGATCCGACTTGAGGGAGGGAAAATCGTGCAAGAGGGATCATTCGATGAAGTCGTTGGTAGTTTGGATAAGTTGCCAGATAGAGGGCAGTAGCTCAGTTGGTAGAGCATCGGTCTCCAAAACCGACGGTCGGGGGTTCAAGTCCCTCCTGCCCTGCAAATGGCTCGTGCACCAGCGCACCGGCGCTGTGACGGCGTAATTAACGCGCCCCGATAGCCTCAACAGCCCGTATGTCAATGGATCTCAACCGGCAGCAGAAGCGCGCCATGCGTCGCATGGGTGCGGTCAACGAGCAGGGTGCACCCGTTCGTCAGCCGGTGACCCCGTCGCAGCCGCGCGAGCGCGTAGGGGCCGTTCAGTACGTGCGCGAAGTTCGCGACGAGATGCGTAAAGTCTCCTGGCCGACGTGGCCCGAAGTGCGCAGGTACTCCATCATCGTTTTGGTCGCGGTCGTAGTCGTGACCGTATATGTTTTCGGGCTCGATTCATTGTTCGGAATTCTCTCCGGCTGGCTTTACAAGGACTAAATCATGAACACAGAAGACCTCACTACCGAATCACTCGTCGACGCTGAGTTCGACCTGACACAAGCCGACGCCGAAGAGGAGTTCATCGATCGCCCATGGTTGCGTCCTGGCAAGTGGTACGTCGTCCACAGTCAGTCGGGCTACGAGAAGAAAGCCGAGCAGGCGATGCGTGCTCGCGTGCAGTCGATGCATCTCGAGAACAAGGTGTATGAAATCGTCATCCCGATGGAAGACGTGGTCGAGTTCAAGAACGGCCGCAAGCAAACCGTGCAGAAGAAGATGTTTCCTGGGTACATCCTTGTTCGTTGTGAACTCGACGACGACTCGTGGCTCTGCATCCGTCAGACGCCGGGCATCACTGGCTTCGTCGGCCAAAACCAGCGTGGTCAGCGACCGACGCCGCTCTCAAAGAAAGAAGTTCAGCATTTCTTTGTCGCAAAAGAGGAAGGCGAAGTTCAGCCGAAGCGCAAGGCCCCGAAACTGGATTACGAAGTGGGCGAAGCAGTGCGCGTGAAGGAAGGCCCGTTCGCCGACTTCCAAGGCCAGATTGCAGAGATCAATGCCGACCACATGAAGCTGAAGGTGCTCGTCAATATCTTCGGTCGCGACACCTTGGTCGAAATGGACTTCGGCCAGGTCGCAAAACTCTAAACAGGTTCAGACAGAGGAAGGAAACCACACACCATGGCGAAGAAAGAAGTCTCCGCGGTCGTAAAGATTCAGATCCCGGCCGGCAAGGCGACGCCCGCACCGCCGGTCGGCACGGCATTGGGACCACATGGCATCCAGATCATGGAATTCGTGAAGCAGTACAACGCTGCGACCGAGAGCCAGGCCGGCACCGTCATCCCCGTCGAAATCACGATTTTCGACGACCGTTCGTTCGAATTCAAGCTGAAGACTCCGCCCACGCCGGTACTGCTGCGTGAGAAGGCAAAGATCGAGAAGGCCGCGTCGAACCCGGGCAAGGAAATCGCTGGCTCGGTGTCTGAGCGCGACATCGAAGAGATTGCCAAGCGCAAGATGCCCGACTTGAACGCCAACGACATCGAAGCCGCAAAGCAGCAGGTGCGCGGCACCGCCCGCAGCATGGGGCTCACCGTCACCCCCTGAGTCGTTCATCTGCGGCCTGAATGGTCGCACACCGGTCGCCGATAGGGTCTAGGAACGAAATTCATCTCGTAACGGAACGACCTCGTCCGGCGGGATCAACAACGAGGGAGGCTTTATGGCCAAGGAAAATCACCGAGGAAAGAAATACGTTGCGTCAGCCACCGGGCTGAATCGTGACGAACTGCACGACCTGACTGCCGCCGTCACCAAAGTGAAGTCGATGGCAAAGGCGAAGTTTGACGAAACTGTTGACATCGCCGTTCGCCTCGGGCTCGACACGAAAAAGAGTGAGCAGACCATCCGCGGCACCGTTTCGATGCCGTCGGGCACCGGCAAGTCAGTGCGCGTCGCGGTGTTCGCCCAGGGCGACAACGCCAAGGCGGCTCGTGAGGCGGGCGCCGACATCGTCGGTGCAGACGACCTTGCTGCCGATATTGAAAAGGGCAACATGAACTTCGATATCGCGATCGCCACACCCGACCTGATGCCGCTCGTCGGAAAACTTGGTCGCGCGCTCGGACCTCGCGGTTTGATGCCGAACCCGAAGACCGGCACAGTCACCACCGATGTCGCTCGCGCAGTGAGCGAGTTCAAGGGCGGCAAGGTCGAGTACCGCACCGATCGCTACGGCAACGTGCACGTGCCGGTCGGCAAAGCCAGCTTCGAAGTGTCAGCCCTTGTTGCAAACGTGAAGGCCGTGCTTGATGAGTTGCAGCGCTCCAAACCCGCAGCAGCCAAAGGCCGCTACATGAAGCGCATCACCCTCTCGTCGACGATGAGCCCAGGCGTGCGCATCGACCCGAGCGTGGTCGAAGCCAACTAAGCGCGGGTTCGAAAGAGCGTCATCCAGCGGAGCTGGCCAGTAGTCAGCACGCGATGCCGTGTGGCGAGCCCGCCAGATAACAACGTTGACTGCTAGTCGCGAATGCCGCTAGCTGCGGCTTCGTCAATGAACCAACAAGTCGGCGCCACTTCGCTCGCGGGTAGCGCTTCGCCGCCCTTGATTCTTCGCAGCGTCGAGGCCTTGCTTTCGCCGAGTGCGAACACGAGTCGTATCGGCGCCTTACGTAGATAGTTGAGCGAGAGTGAGAGCCTGATCGACGGTGGCTTCGGGCTTGTGCGACAGATGACGACTGAATCGCCAACCGTTTCGGTCTCATAATTGGCAAAGAGGCTGGCAATATGCCCGTCATCACCCATGGAGATGAGCGAGACGAACGGGTCGCCGTACGAATCGACGACCGCTGCCCAGTCGCGCGCAGATGATTGGAGATCTCCGATGGGCGTCGGCTTGACCAGAGGGCAGGATGCAAAAACCGTACCTTCGAGGTGCTCAGCCAGCTCGCGGGCGTTGCTCTGCGCAGGGCTGGTGCTCCAACGTTCGTCGCTCAGGATGATGGTCGGCAACGTCGAGAACTGCCAAGACTCGGCGACGAGTCTTGTCAGGGCCGGAGTCGTTGCTCCGCCGGAAACCACCATCGAAAGTCGCG
The DNA here is from genome assembly GCA_049454015.1 of Ilumatobacteraceae bacterium. Classification (GTDB taxonomy): domain Bacteria; phylum Actinomycetota; class Acidimicrobiia; order Acidimicrobiales; family Ilumatobacteraceae; genus F1-60-MAGs027. The sequence goes on from JBMTYA010000098.1 coordinate 4,874, forward strand.
TAACCGACGCAGGTGCTGTCGCCCCGAATCGAGCCTGAGCAGCCTCGAGCACGACTTTCGCTGCAGCACTCAGCACGTCATCGCGAGTTGCACCGAGGTGCACCGGGGCTCCGGCAAGAAGAAGCGTCACAACAATCCGTTGAGCAACGCCGCCCACCGTTCCGGCGGCTGCGTGCGGGTCATGACGGTGTCGATGTCAATCTTGACGTCAGTGTTGAATTCAGTGTCGGCACTGCCCGATAGTCGGCCTTGCGCAAATCGTCGAAGGTCGTCGCTCGTGCGGGCAAAGACCGCGCCGCTTACGCCCGCCAGTGGGCTGAGGTTCGATGTTCGGGCGTCAAGCAGCGTGACGACTGGAACCTCAAGCATCGTCAGGTCGAGACTTGCAGCACCGGCGACGCCAACTACGGCGAAGGCGAGCGACGGGGCGACTTCTGAGAGGGGCGCAGTCGTCACCTCACATCCAAGGCCCCGCGCCATCTCGGACTGACTCAGGTTGCCTGGGTGCGGTTTGAAAATGACTCGGTACGTACCGTTCAGGCTGCGCAGCGCTTCAACGAGTGCCACGACGAGACGACG
>JBMTYA010000099.1:0-5414 GCA_049454015.1 Ilumatobacteraceae bacterium
GATTGCGAGTTGATGAGACCAGAACCAAAGAGGTTGTACTCCCCATATTCGACGGCATATGCGATGCGACGCAGTGTTGACGAGAGCTGCACGCCGCCAGTCGTCGGGTCAGTGGTGGCACTTCCGATGCAAGGTTGCTCTGCCTGCTCAGTCTTCACCAGACCGTAGTCATCAATGCCTTCTCCGAAATACAACTCCGGGCGCGTGACGCCGAGGTCGACGTACACCGGACGGCCGTCATCGGTGGTGGTACTCGCCGGCGCAGCGATTACGCCGCAGCCGTGTGTGTACAGGAGGTGTCGCGACACCCAGGTGCGGTTGGGGATGCCTGCCGAGTTGAGTTCGCGCGCCGACACCATCACTTGTTGCAGACGACCGTCAATTTCGTAACGGTCGACGTCGAGGTCGCGAACCGCATAGAACGACGTCTGGCCTTCGTCGAGGATGAAACGGTCTCGCATTTGGATGGGGTCGAGCTGTCGCACGTTGCGCAACGGAGCAGGGTCGTCGTTCAGTTCAGCAGCAGAGAGCGGTTTCACGTCGAGTTGACTGCGGGAAACGTCGGAGAGACCCATCGCAGTCTTGGTTGCTTCAATGTTTCGGTCGATGAACGGCAGTTCGCGCGTACTCACGTTCGGCTGCACGATGAAGCGCTGCACCACCGCCGGATACACGCCACCTGCCGTGACCGCGATGACCACCCACAGCACCGTCGCCAGAATCGGGAGCCGCCATCCGCGCTGTCGGAAGTTGGCGAGGAACAGCACGGCCACTGCCAGCGATACCAAGATCATCAGTTGCGTCGCAGGGAGCTGCGCATTCACATCGGTGTACGTCGCACCCTGCACCACGCTGCGAGTGCTTCGGGTGAGGTTGTACCGCGAGAACCAGTAATCGACGGCGCGCACGACGGAGAGCGCAGCGAACAGCACGCTCAGATGCACCTTGGCGAGCGGCGTCACTTTTCGACCTTGAATCTGCAGTCGGATACCGCCGTTCAGCGCGTGCACTCCGGCAGTGACGAGCGTGACCATGATGAGTGCGGCGAACGACCAGTCGACGACGAACTCAACGAACGGGAGCCGCATCATGTAGAAACTCACATCCTGCGAAAAGAGATGGTCGGTCACGCCGAACGGCACGCTGTTGCGGAAGAGCGACCAGTCCTGCCACTGCGCGGCGGCTGGAGAGCCGATTAAAAAGCCCAGCAACAGCGCCACGACGATGCGGAAGGTGGCAGCACGGCCAGCCGAGAGCTGGCGATACCCCGCAAGTGCCCGTTCTTGCGGTGTAGCAGGCACGACATCTGGCCGGATGCGATCAGCAATCCACATATTGAGCGCGAGCACGAGTGCAAATGCGAGCGTGAACGAGGCTGCGAGACCCAGTCGCGTGAGGAGCACTCCCCAGAACACATCGGTGCGGCCAAGCGACTGGTGCCACAAGACGTCTATATAGAACGACGCGATGCTGCGGCCCGATGCGACGAGGGCAACGAGACCTATCAGCACTGCTGAAAGAACGATTCGGCTCCGACGAGGACGCCTGAAGGTGAAACCACCACCTCCTGGGAACGACGGACGACGAGGGAGGTCACCAGGCATGCGCATAGCGAGGGAGGCTACTTGTCGAGCGGCACGACGAGACAGCGACATCCGGCATGTGCCAAAGGTCGGTCATGTCCCGTTGGGAACGCTTCGCCGCGACGCACTCGACCAGCGAGTGCATTGTCCTCAGCGTCAGCGCAGGCAGGACCATTCGGGTCGACTGCCCAACACACGTGCGACGATTGCTCGCAGCCGACGAACAGTCCGCGTGCGTATGCCAGATGTGCGGCATCAACCACAACAGTTTCGAGACGTTGCGACTTCCATTCAGCGAACTCACCTCTCACACGTTTGAGAAGTTCGTCACGGTCGCCTGACGATTGTTCGATTGCGCTTGCGATTCGTTCGTGCAGCGGGCGAATCAGGTCGTTCACGATGAACGACGTCACCGATTCAAGTACTCCCCCTGTCGTGACACTCTTCAAGACGTCTGCGCGACGTGAATCCGACAACGAACGCGCACCGTCGACGGCGATGCTGGTGAGCTCTTCACGCATGCCATCAACAAAACGTTGCGCGTGGTCATGGTGGTTCGGAAGCATCGCCTCAAGCGTGAGTGAGGATCGCTTCGTGCCGACGTGAGTAAGCACGGCATTTTCGTCATCAGCTATGACTCGCTTGGCAGCTCGCTTCATTTTTTCTGCAACCGCATCAATCACTTCGTCGCGACGACGGAATATGGACGGGTCGACGGGCCGCGGACGAACCGCCTTGCTCTCGGTGTCGTCTTTGCTGCGCGGCGGCTTTGAATCACTCTTCTGTGGTGTCTCTGCTTCACTCGTTCGCGTCGAACTTTCACCACTCGTGCGTTCAGCCAGATCGTTCTCCGTCTTGGTGGCAACACGTTGTGTGCTCGATGAGCGCAAACGCTCGAAGATCTCGTCCACCCGGCTCGGTGTCGAGGTGGGAATCGAGGCTTCAGATTGAGCATCAGAGTTGGCGTCGGGTCGAGCATCTGGTTGGGCTTCAACTCGCTCGAACACGGGGTGCTCGGGTGCTCTTGACTGTGGTGTCAACGGTGATGCGGCCTGGGGTGTTGTAGAAGGTTCCGAGCCTGCGTTCTTACGACGCTGGCGATCGAAGATGTTGACGACTGGTGCCATGCGTTCTTGCGATGGTGGTTCGTCGGCCCGGGCTTCATTCGACTCAGAGAGTTTGGACTCCGACTCGTTCGACGCTGACGCAGTCGGTTCTGGCTCGACGTACTCTGCCGACTCGAGCTCACTTGAGGGCGCCGGGCTCGATTCCGACTCAGTCGCAAGAGACTCAGTCGGTTGCAACCCATGCAACTCGGGCTCGGTCGGCGACGTTTCGTCGACTACCTCGTCGACTACTTCGCCGACCGTTCCAGTCGCTGTGCCGAGCTCGTCTTCATATTGCTTGGCATCAAAGATTGGGGTGTCGCTCTTGCCGATCGGACGCGGGGGTGGTGGCGCGTCGGGTGATGCAAGTGGGGGCACGATGCCGGTCTCGCGGATTGCCTCGTCGAACTCTTCCAAGTCGCCGACCACGTCGGTTGCTGCGTGTCGTGCACGCTCGAATGCGCTCAGCAGACGCTCGCGTTCGTGCACGAGACGCTCGAGTTCACGACGTGCTTCTTCTGTGCGCTTGGCCAGGTCGGCTAGCACACGTTCGCGGTAGGCCCGAACCTCGGCGACCATCTCTCGACCCTGTTGTTTGGCAAGTTCGAGTTCTTGCTCGGCCTCGCTCGACACGTCGGAGCGCCGACGTGAGGCTTCGATCTTCGACTCCTCCAACAAGCGGGTGGCTTCTCGGCTGGCTTCTCTCACAATTTGCTCAGCTGACTCGGCGGCTCGGTCGCGCATTGCTTGGGCGGCTTCTCGGGCTGCGCTCAGCACCCTCGCGGCTTCCGCCCCGAGCAGTTCGGTGATTGTTGCTTCGTCGACTGTGGCGACGTCGATCGCACCGCGACTTTGCAGTGCCTGCAATTCATTCTGCAAGAACCGTTCGCGTTCCAACAAGCGAGCCAACTCGACCGACACTTGGCGGAGGAAGTCGCGCACCTCTTCTTCGCGGTATCCGCGCCGCGTCACCGTGAATTGCGCGGAAGCAACGGCGGCCGGCGACGACGGATCAGGTCGCTGGAAGTCGAGGGCCATGCCCTAAAGAGTACGTCTCAACTATTCGTTCGTCGTGGAATTCGGCAGCGGTTCACCGCCGAGGCTTCGCAACACATCGAGCGCATCCTGCAATGTGGCGACCGTCTCCACTCGCATGCGTGATCCACCGATACGACGAGCAGCTGACACGTCGTCTGCACTCTGACTCGCCGGCAACAAGAGCAACGTCGCCCCCGAATCGCGTGCTGCGACCGCCTTCTGCACGATGGCCCCGACAGCACCAATCGACTCGTCGCCGTCGATGGTGCCGGTCGCAGCAACTCTCGCCTTGCCGGTGAGCGATCCCTCAGTCAGTTCATCGAGTAGCGCAAGAGTGAAAGCGAGCCCCGCAGACGGTCCACCGATCGAATCGGTGTCAATACCCGCTTCGAAAGGTGTTCGCACAGAGCGCGTGTCACGCGGCATCAACCCCACGATGGTGCGACCGCTGCCGTCGGGTGCGGCAATCAGTTTCACAGTCACATCTTCAACGGTCTCGTTACCCTCTTTGCGCACACCTACGACTGCAAGGTCGCCAGGCTGCTTGCCGGCGACAGCCTCGATGAGCGACGGCAGGATCGGCGTCGGTTTGCCGTCAAACGTGACAATCGTGTCGCCGGGTTCAAGCAGCAGACATGCGCTTTGAGTATCTGGATTGTCTTCACAGACGACGTCTTCAACCACGACATCGCCGTAGACGAACTCTGACTCGATGCCGAGTCGCGAGAGTGCGACGAACTCTGCGATCTGTTTCGAAGAGACCATCGCACGGGAGCTAATCGCACGCTGTTGACTCGGAGTCTGCGAACCAAAACGCTCTTCGAACGTGAGGATCTCGACATCGTCGTCGAACCAGGCTGCCGTGACATCGAGGAGCGAGAGCTGGCTTCCCAGCGCAGTCACAAACATCACTTCGCCATCCGACTCGTAGATGGTGACGAATTCCCGGGCGTCATCACCGAACGTCATCCTCGGTGCAACTGGCTCGGCCGAGCCTGGCGCGAGTTCCCACAGTTGCACGCGAGTGAGCGATGCTGCAATCACCAGCACGATGAGTAGCCACGAAACCGTCAATAACGGAAGAGCCCACCACACTCGCCGTGACGTCGAGCGTGCGGGAGGCGGCGGCGGAGGCAGGGGTACGCTTGAAAGTGCCGTGCTGGCGTCGTTGCCCATGGCTTCCATGACAGTCACTGAGGTTACGACCAGAATCGCGATTGTCGGCGTGGTCGCTCTCCTCGGGCTCCTCCTCATGTCGCGAGCGAGAAGGACCAACCGCGTGACCCAATCGCAAGGTTCTGCGCGAACATATCGCCCGCGAGCCGTCGAGGCCGCCGTAGACCTCATCGATGACAAAGACATCGGACTCCGCACCCGGACTTTCGGAGCACGGCTCGTCGCGCTCAGTGTCACGAGCGTCATCGCTGGTGTTGCGACAGGCATTGCTCTCTCATTGGCGTTTGTCATCGGGCTCAACTCGTTGAACCTCGGGTAGAACCGGCACGGTCATCATGCGACTCGACTTCTCATTTCCTCGGCGTGTTCGCCTGGTGTACTTCGGGCGGATCGGGCTCGGAATTCTCCGCAACTACGTGACCGAGACCGACGTTGCGATTTACGAAAATCCGCGCGAGCGACTCAATGTTTGGGTGGCGCTGCGCATGTTGCTCTCTCGCGACCTCTCAGA
>JBMTYA010000100.1:0-5345 GCA_049454015.1 Ilumatobacteraceae bacterium
CGCCAGGTGTATTCGTGGATTCTCGGTCGTCTCACCACTGCGACTTGGGGCGACGTGCGGCTCATCCTTCCTTATGTCGCTGCGAGCAGCGTCGTTCTGCTCATGTATCGGAGGCTCATCGACGTGCTACGAGTCGGCGACGACGAGGCGCGTGCACTCGGAGTGAACGTCGATCGCGTTCGACTCATCGTTGTGCTCGCCGCGACGCTGGGTACGTCTGCTGCCGTCGCCGTGAGCGGTCTCATCGGGTTCGTCGGCATCATCGTTCCGCACACGGTGCGCCTCTTGCTCGGTGCGTCGTACCGTCGAGTCATCCCACTCAGCATGTTTCTCGGTGCGGCGTTCTTGATTGCTGCTGACATTCCTGGGCGTGTCCTGACGTCACCATCCGAGACGCCAATCGGTGTCGTTACGGCATTCTTCGGTGCGCCGTTCTTTCTCCTCATCTTGCGGTTGAAGGAGCAACGAGCATGACTGCGCCGCGACCGACCGAGATACTGGCATGAAGCTCTCACTCGCGAGTTTCCGCGTGGAGTACGAGGGCTGTCCGGTCGTGGTCGGGCTTGACGAAGAAGTCGGGTCGGGCGAGTGGTTGTGCATCATCGGCCCCAACGGGGCCGGGAAGTCGTCGTTGTTACGTGGTGTCGCCGGGCTTGTCGAGTCATCAGGCGAGGCACGAATCGGCTCGCACGCCATCGCGGATTGCGCGCCGCGACAAGCGGCCCGTCTCGTCGCCTACGTACCGCAGGATCCGGTATTGCCCGACGACATGTGTGTTTACGACTATGTGATGCTCGGTCGAAACCCTTACGTGCGACCTTTTGGTCGCGAATCAGGTCACGACCGTGAAGTCGTATCAAGACTCGTTGTCGAGCTCGAGCTTGGTGTGTATGCGCGTCGCATGCTCGGCACGCTCTCTGGTGGCGAACGCCAGCGAGTTGTGGTCGCTCGGGCGCTCGCCCAAGAGTCTCCGGTGCTCCTACTTGATGAGCCGACGAGTGCACTCGACCTCGGCCACCAGCAGCGAGCACTGGAACTGGTCGATGCTCTTCGTCGCGAACGAGGCATCACCGTGGTGTCGGCAATGCACGACCTCACGCTCGCCGGTCTGTATGCCGACCGTCTCTTGCTGCTCCACCAAGGTGTTGCTGTCGCGAGAGGTGATGCACGAGAAGTGCTGCGCAGCGAGACCCTCGCCGAGTTTTATGGCATATCAGCCCGGGTCATTCACGAAACGGACGGTACGGTTGTCGTCGTGCCGCAGCGCTCTACCGGAGAACTGTAACCACGTTGGACGCCGAGCTCGCTCGCACGATTGACGCACATGTCGCTGGCTGCGCCGAGTCGCACCAGCGGTTGCTTGCCACGCTCGACGCCGCGCTCGAACGAGGTAAGTCAGCCCCTGATGCGCCGGGATCGCTCACCGATGCTGCATGCCATGCACCGTCGACGCTTCCTGGTTGGTCGCGTGGATACGTGCTCTCGCACTTGGCTCGCAACGCAGAGAGCCACGCTCGAATGTTTCAGGCCGCAACCCGCGGTGACGTCTCAGAGCAGTATCCCGGTGGCAAGCCGGTTCGCGACCGCGAGATTGACGAAGGCAGCAAGAAGAGCGCCGCGCATCTCGTCGCGGACGTACGTACTTCCATTTATCTTCTCGAGGCAGCGTGGGCGAGTGCCACGCAAACCACGTGGATGGGTCATGGCATCAAGTCGCACAGCGATGGGTCGCGCGTCGCCATCCACGAACTTGTGCTCATGCGCTGGCGCGAGACGGAGATCCACCACGCGGACCTCGACATCGGTTTCACGTGGCGCGACTGGGCCCCACTGTTTGTGCGTTACGACCTTGATCGACTCGTGATGTCGTGGCGCGCCCGCAAGCCGATGGGGCTCACCGTGCTACCCGACGAGATTCAGCAACTGGAACCGAATCTGCGACTTGCGTGGTTCTACGGGCGACACCGTGTGGAAGGTGTCGCACCTCCTGACCCGTACTGATGCTTCAGCGATGACTGCTGCGAGAATATTGGAGATGATGTTTCGTCGCGTCGCACTCGTCGTGGCCGCCATGGCGCTATTGGCTGCGTGCGGAAACTCGGACAATGAGGGGATAGCCGGCTCCGGCCACGGGGGCAAAGATGCGTTCGTTGCATCCCTCGTGGCTGAGGAGATGATTGCGAACGTGACGGTGGATCCAGCCAGGGTCGGCGATGTCGAATTGCATGTGGAGTTCACTCCCCCCGGCGGTTCGTTGCAGCAAGTCACGTCGGTCGTCGGCAACCTCATCCCAGCCGATCGTTCTCTTTCGACGATCATCTTGTGGTTCGAAAAGGACGGCTCAAACCATTTCCATTACAAGCTGAGTGTTCCAACACCAGGCGAATGGACACTTGACTTCGATGCCGCACTAGAAGACGGCACGTCGGCGCTCTACACAACGCCAGTCACTTTCGCGCCTTAACTACTCCGCAATCTCGCGCACCACCAGGTGGTGTGGCATCCCTGAAGCGGGCTCGGTGAACTGTTCACCGACGACTCGGAAGCCGCACCGCACGTAAAACTCAAGCGCTGAGTCGCGTGCCTTCGCCCATACGAAACGAGCACCGACGCTTCGTGCATGGTCGATACCAGCATCGATAAGTTTTCGGCCGACTCCCGTACCTTGCAAGCTGTCATCCACTGCCATACCGCGCAGTTGCACCGCCGACTCCGTAGGTGACTCTTGCCAGGGTGCGCGAATCCACGTGGATGTCGCGACGATCGCGCCGTCGGCACGTGCGCCAATGTGCACCGTATCTGCGTGCTCGTCACCGTCGTACACGGCAGTCTTTGCTGGGGTGCCGCGCCGAAGCACGGCAGTGCGCAACAGTTGGGTGTCGGCGAGTGCGATGCGTGTGACGACGACTTGACTTGTCATGCGAGCTTCAGTCTCGCATCAGTTGATTGAATTCGACTGATCGGTGGGCGAGTGCGGAAGCCTCGGCACGATCGTGCGAGACCATTACGACCGTGGTCTGCAATTCGTCGAACAGTGCACGAAGATCACCCAGCAGTCGTTCGTGAAGCGCGTCATCAAGACCGGTGAGTGGCTCGTCGAGCAACACGACCGATGGTGATGCCGCCAGCGTGCGTGCAAGTGCGACGCGCTTGGCTTCTCCTCCTGAGAGACCATCGACTGACCTGGCAGCGAATCCGTCGAGCCCGACGCGACGAAGCCAGTCATTGACTTGTATCTCGCGTTGGCGTTTCGACACACCTGCAACTCGCAACGAATAGCCGACGTTGTCGGCGACGTTGAAGTGCGGGAAGAGCTGGTCGTCCTGGAACACCATGCCCACACCTCGTTGGTGAGTCGGAACGCGGGTCACGTCGACTCCGTTGAGCGTGACTTGACCAGAGGTCACCGGCACGAGACCGGCAACTGCGAGAAGCAGAGTGGTCTTGCCGCAGCCGCTCGGGCCGTGTACGGCGACTCGTTCGCCACGCAAAACGTGCAGTGACAGTCCCCGTAGCACTTCGCTCTCGCCACGCTTGGCGCGCAGGTCAGTGACGTCAAGCATGAGACTTGTCTTTCGATGGTCGAGTACGCGAGCCCGCGGAGTCGATCAGAAGCAGTGCCACGAGGCATGATCCGACGAGCAGCGTGGCGAGCACAAAGGCCTGTGTGCGCACAACCTCGCCCGTGCGTCCGAGCAGCCGAGAAATCGCAACTGGCAGTGTCTCGGCCCCGCTGCGCGACAACATCGAGGCAGCGCCGAATTCTCCGAGCGATACCGCGATGATGAGGGCGAGAGCGGCGACGATGGCTGGCCTTACGAGCCGCAAGTCGATATCGATAAAGCGTCGTGCGGGCGAGGCCCCGAGTACTGCGGCAGCGTCACGAAGTGCAGGCGAAACATTGCGCCAAGAAGGCACGAGCACCCTGACGGCAAGCGGAAAAGCGACGATTGTGTGCACGACGGCAACGAACCACCACGCACCCCTCCAGTCGTACCAACCCTCGTCAAACGTGACGACGAGACCAAGACCGAGCGTGACTGGCGAGACGGCAAGTGGCAACATGGCGAACACTTCCAGCCAGCGGGCGCGTAGACCCAGTCGGGTGATCGCGCGCGACATCATGACTGCAAGAACGACGCCGATGACTCCTGCAACGAGTGCAGTTCGAGCAGACGACCACAGCGCCTGCAGCGGCGAAGTCGAACCAACGACCTCACCGGCAAAGACTGCTTGCCAGCCGGCAGTCGACCAGTGGTCGCCCACTCGCAGCGACGACACCACGACTGAAGCCAGTGGTGCAAGCACGAACACGAGCGTGAGGCCGCCGACGGTCGCTGCAGTCCAGCGCCGAGAGCGCCTGAGTCGTGCGAGCCCCGTTCTGGTTCGGCGCATCCGAATGTGGGCATCGCGCGCGACCCCTCTGCCGATTACTGCGACAACAGCAATCGCCGCAATCTGCAGCAACGAAAGCACGACCGCACCCCCGATATCGCCAATTGCGTAGGCCCGCACAGCGATATCGCTCTCCAGCGTGTTGCGCGACGGTCCGCCCAGCGTGCGCACGACTGCATACGACGTGAAGCAGTAGATAAAGATGACTACTGCCGCCGAAATTACGGCACTCCGCATAGCTGGCCACCACACCGAAGTGCTCGTGCGGAGTGGCCCCGCCCCCAGTGTGTGCGCCGCCCAACCGAGTTGCACGTCGAGCAACTCGAGGCGTGGGGCCACCACGCGCAGCACGACGGCCACGTTGAAGTACGCTTGCGCGACGAAGACGGCGAACATCGAGGTATCGAGCGAGTCGGGCAGCAATGCGAGAACACCAGCCGATACCACGATTGAAGGCAGCAGGAACCCGATCGACGTAACGGCACGAAGAGCGCGACGACCGCGAAAGTTGTGACGTCCGATGAGCCAGGTGACGGGTGACGCCAGTGCGAAAGTGAGCAGCACGCTGACAAACGCCTGCCATACGGAGAACCACAGCGTCTCCCATGTGGATGTCCGCGACAGAACGCGCGATGCGTCGCCAGCATCGACGTGTGTGGTGAACAGCACGGCAATCGGCAGCAGAGCGAACCCCCCCAACCATGCCAACGGGGGGAGCGCCGACGACCGTGCCAACCGCGCGGCCAGTTGCGACTGCGTGACGTTCTTTAGTGCGCTCATCGCAGGACGACTTCAGTAAAGGTGTCCAGCCACTCGGCGCGGCGGCGGGCAATGCTCTCCGGGTCGACCGCGAGTGGGTTCTCGGGACGCAAGGAATACTCAAGAAACTCTTTCGGAACGCTCGCCGTGCGATTGATTGGCCAGACGAACTGTGTGAGCGGCAGGTCTTC
>JBMTYA010000101.1:0-5320 GCA_049454015.1 Ilumatobacteraceae bacterium
AACGTGGCTTGTTGACGCCAAGTTTGAACGACAGCACGTCTTCGCCGACTCGTTCAGCAAACTCCATGTCGTCGGTGGCGATTGAAGCAACGAGGGAGCCGTTCGATGCGTTCATTGCCGCCAAGAACTCCGCCTCGGTGTCGACCACGACGATGGAGTCGAGCGGCCCGAATGGTTCCGCGTGGTGCAGCGACCACGCAGACGGCGGCTCGAGTACACAGGCAGGTGCCGCATATGAAGACGTTTCCTGGCCGTCGATGAACCTGCCGTTTGACAACTTCGCATGCAAGAGCGGAATACCGCCCGTCTCGATCGCCTCATCAAACTGGGCAGCCAAGGCCGCAGCCTTCGTGCGCTGAATGACGGGGCCAAAGTCGAGGTCTGGCAGAGCATCGCCATCGTTCTCCACTGCGCACGGGTGACCGAACTTGAGTGAGGAGACCACTGGGTAATACGTCTCGAGAAACTCCGGCAACAGTCGGCGCTGCACCACGTAGCGCGGGTATGCCGTGCAACGCTGCTTGGCGTAGGCGAAACCTTTCTTCAGATGGCCGGCGAGGTCATTCCACTGCGAGAAGTTCCACACTCCCCACGCGTTGAGACCTTCCTGCTCGAGCACGTGTCGGCGGCGCAAGTCGGCAAGTCGCGTGGCAATCTTGCGGCCATTCGTTCGACCGCCGACGAAGACGAGTGCTCCGAGATCGGGCGTCGAGATCAACGCCTCGCTCAGCTCTGCGCCGCTGCCGGACACGAGCGTCGCCGGCAAGCCGGCGCGTGCCATCATCGCGTGCGACAGCGTGAGAGCGTGAAAGCCGCCTTGCGACGGCGTCTTGGCGACTACGGCGTTGCCCGCCAGTAATTGCACCAACTCGGCGTGCACCAACACGCTGAGCGGGTAGTTCCACGACGCGATGTTCGACACTGGCCCCTCGAGCGGCATGCGATCAGACATCTGTCGTTCAATCTGCGTCAGATACCACGCCACGCCGTCGACGCAACGATCGACGTCGTCGCAGGCGATCTTCCACGGTTTGCCGATCTCCCACATCAAGAGCCCCGCGATGGTGTCGCGGTGCTCGCGCAACAACTCGACCGCTTTTGAGACTCGTCGCATGCGCTCGTCGAGCGGCACGAGCGACCACTCACGGTCTTGCTTCACGGCGAGCGCCATCGCCTTCTTGGCTTCATCAGACGAAATCGCTGGAGCACCCGGAATCTGCGTCGCATCCACTGGCACGGTGTGCGGCTTGGCGGTGCCACCAGTGACCCACTCGCCGCCGATCAGGTTGCGAATCGACTGAACATCGAAAGCCTCGGGTGCTGCCGCTCGAGCGCGCGCATAGAAGTCGGCCCACGTGGTGCCTGGTTTGACGTGCAGCATCTTGTCTCTACGGTACGACTCGCTGGGCGTCAAGCTTCAGCCCTGCTCAGTGTCGATCGCGCGGCCTGCGACTCGAGGCAGATTCAGCTCTGCTCAGCGTGCGCCAGTGCGTTGCGCAGCATGCCCGGGAAGATAATCGCGTGGAACGGGATCAGCACCCACCAATAGAGCCGCCCGGCCAAGCCGCGCGGGCGGAAGATGGCTCGCTGCACCACGTGGGTGCCGCCTGGCACTGGCTTCACGCGGAACTCCAGCCATGCCTGCCCAGGCACGCGCATCTCTGCGCGCAAAAGCACCGTCTCGCCATCGACCACGTCGGCGATTCGCCAAAAGTCGAGGGGGTCACCCACCCGCAACACGTTGGGGTCGGTGCGACCAGCGCGCATACCGACACCACCGAACACGGAGTCGATGCGTCCACGAATTCGCCACAACCACTCGAAGCCGTACCAACCGGTGGTGCCACCGAGCGATGAGAGCGTCTTCCACACTTGGTCGCGAGTGGCTTTCGTAGTGCGCTCGCGCTCGTCGACGAAGAGCGAGCCACCCGTCCACGAAGGGTCGGTCACCGCAACATCCCACGCGACCCACGGCCGTGATGCATCGGTCCATCGCGTCGGTGCGTTGGTGCGCTCAAGTGCTCGTTTCAGCGCCTGGTCGAAGGTGAGCAATCCTTCGGGCGGGGGTGGCAGCACGTTCAACACCGACTTTGATTTGTCGACGACCACTTTGTTGATGAGCGAGTCGATGAGCGGTCGCGCAATTGATGCCGGTACCGGTGTGACGAGCCCCACCCACATGCTGGAGATTCGTGGGGTGAGCAATGGCACCTTCACGATGATGCGTCGCCGCAGCCCCGCCGCTTTTGCAAACCGCTTCATCATCTCCCGATACGACAAGGTCTCGGGGCCGCCGACGTCGAACACACCCTGCACGTCGCGCGGCGCACGCGCAGCCGCAACCAAGAAGTGCAACATGTTCACGATGGCGACCGGTTGGGTTGGGTTATCCACCCAGCGAGGCGTGATCATCGCCGGCAGGTGCTCGGTGAGATAACGCAGCATTTCGAACGACGCCGAACCTGACCCGATGATGATTCCAGCGCGCAGTTCGATGACAGATACGCCCGTGCTTGCAAGCATTTTTCCGACCGAACGCCGCGACTCGAGGTGCTTGCTCAGATTCTCGTCGTTGGCAATGCCGCCGAGATACACAATTCGCTGCACGCCATTGCGCGCTGCTGCCTCGGCGAACGTGCGCGCCATCGACGCCTCAAGGTCGTCGAACTTCGCACCCGTGCTGATGGAGTGCAACAGGTAGAACGCGGTCTGCACGCCATTCAACGCGGTGTCGAGCGCCTTCGGGTCGAGGGCGTCACCTTCAATTACTTGCGCTCGACTCGCCCACTGTGTCTTTGCGACTTTTGCCGCCGTGCGCACGAGCACGCGCACGTTGAAGCCCTCTTCCACCAGCAACGGCGCGAGACGACCACCGACATATCCCGTCGCGCCAGTCACGAGCACCGTCTGCGTCACGCCCCGCAGGCTATGAGCAACCATTCACTTCGTTGTCGACCGCGCATCACAAGCGTCGCGCCCCCATTATCATCACGACGTGCTTCGCTCGTCGATTTTGTTGGAGAGCCCGCGATGAACACGGCGGTTCGACGGTGGCGAATTGTGCTCATCATCGGCGTCTTCGCAGCGTTGTTTGGGGCAGGGCTCGTTCTGCAGGGCGAAGTTCAACGCGCTCGAGACGATGAACGCTTCCGCGAGACCCAAGCCGCGCTCAAGGCGGGCATCGAGGTGTTTTCAGATGATGCTGCGCTCAACGATGACCTCACGCAAGACCCGGGTGTGAGCCGACAAGGATCTGCCACCACGCTTGGCAACCCAGACGCAAGCGACACCCAGCCCGAAGTTGAGGCGATTCGGTCAATTGGTCGGCTGCAGATTCCGAAGATCGGGCTCGATGCCGCCATGCTCCGGTACGGCAGATATGCGGACTTAGAGATTGGTCTCGGTTGGATGCCACAAAGTGCTGCCCTCGGCGACGAGGGCGCCGCGATAGTCGTCGGGCATCGAACTCTCTTTGGTGCACCGCTTCGCCGCGCCGACCAGTTGAAGCCAGGTGATCCCGTCACGCTCTTAATGCCCGACGGCACGACACGCAACTACCAAGTGCGTCTGACGTCAATTCGTCGACCGACCGAGACACTCGAAGACCTCGTTGCCGGAAGTGATATGTCAAGAATCGTCATCGTGACGTGTCACCCAGAAGATTCGACTGACTTCAGGCTCCTCGTCGTCGCCGATGTCGTCGAGCAGGCTTGACAGCGACGCTCATCAGCAAGAGACCGAACAATCCGAGCAACCAACCAATCTGCTGCTCGATGGTCCATCGAGGTCCGCCAGTCTTGGGCAGCTGATCGAGCGTTCGATCGGGCTTCGTGTCAGCGGGTGCTGATTCGTCGAATGTGACGTAGTCAAACTGCGGCTCAAAGTCGACGAGGTCGACCGTGAGCACCATTGTTTCGACGTCCGAACCTGTGCTCACGACGAGTGTGATCGTCGCTTCTTTCGGCAGCGGCTGCCCAGGTGGCGGAGTGATGTCGAAGGTCAGCGGTGGCGGTGAGTCAGATCCTGGCGGAAGCGTGGTGGTCGTAGCACCTGGCGCAGTCGTAGGTGTCGTGCCGACAACCGTCGTGGTCGTCGCACCTGGAGCAGTCGTCGACGTCGTGCCACCAACCGTCGTCGTCGTCGCACCCGGGGCTGTCGTCGAAGTAGTGCCACCAGGCGCGGTCGTGGTCGTCGCACCTGGAGCAGTCGTCGAAGTAGTGCCGCCCGGAGTAGTCGTGGTCGTCGCACCCGGAGCAGTGGTCGACGTCGTGACACCAACCGTCGTAGTCGTAGTAGCACCTGGAGCAGTTGTCGACGTCGTGCCACCCGGAGCAGTCGTGGTCGTTGCACCTCCGGCTGTGGTCGACGTGGTGCCACCAACAGTTGTCGTCGATGTCGTGCCACCCGGAGCAGTTGTGGTCGTTGCACCCGGCGCAGTGGTAGTCGTCGCGGCGCCAATCGTTGTCGTTGTGGTCGCACCACCAGGCACTGTGGTGGTCGTTGTCGTCGTCGGTGTGGGGTCGCCATCCGGCTTCGGGCAGGCATTCACCATCACACGCGTGGGCACCGTGGTGGTAGTGGTCGGCGCCAACGTCGTCGGTGTACCAGCGGGAACGGTCGTCGATGTAGTGGTGGTGGTTACCACTTCTTCAAACTCCCCTTCGCCGACACACAAGATGATGTGGCTAATTGACTTGTCGCCGAGCAGACCACCGCCTTGCCCACCTGGGTCGGAGATGCCATTGCGGTTGATGTCCGCAAATACCTCAGTACCACCCGACGGATTCATAAAGAGTGTGTTGACCTGATAGTCGGGGTCGCTCTCCTTGATTGATCCCGCCTTCACGATGACCGCGCTGTACGGAAGACCGGCATATCTCGAGTCAGGCGGTGCACTAGGCGACGGCAAGAGGTAGCGATAGTCGTTGTCGCCGAACGGCTCGAGTTTCCAGCAGAATGCACCGAAGCCTTCTGCTTGCCAGACGCTCGGCTTGTTGTAATCGACACCAGACGATGTCACGTTGAGCTTCACGCTGCCGTCATCAACAGTTGCGGAGAGCAGCTGCATTGACGGGGCATCTTCTTCTGGCGTCAGAGTCACCGAACCGCCCTTCGAGCCCGACTTCTTGCCTTTCGTGTCGACGAGTTCGTAGAGGTCTGTCGCTGCACCACCGTTGCGTTCTGCGTTGACGTCGCTCAGTGTGTCGAGCAACGAGCCTTCCGGTGCAGACTTGCCCATAAGGGCTGCGTCGATCGCGCCACACGAGCACCCAGCCGCAGGCGCCGGCACGATGTCGCCGTTGTGCTGGCCGTGCCCGTC
>JBMTYA010000102.1:0-5297 GCA_049454015.1 Ilumatobacteraceae bacterium
AACTCCGATTCCGAGAAAGCAAGGAAAGAGCAATGACAAAAGCAGACCTCCTCGCCGCAGTCGCAGCGAAGACCGACGTTTCGACGGCGAAAGCCGATGAAGTGATTCAGGCCTTCGTTGATCTCGTCGTGGAATCTGCGAAGAATGGCGACAAGGTGTCGTGGCCGGGCTTCGGTTCGTTCTCGACGTCAAAGCGCCAAGCGCGCACTGGCCGCAATCCCCGAACGGGAGAGCCGGTTCAGATCGCCGCTTCAACAACGATGAAGTTCAGCCCC
Source organism: Ilumatobacteraceae bacterium (assembly GCA_049454015.1). Classification (GTDB taxonomy): domain Bacteria; phylum Actinomycetota; class Acidimicrobiia; order Acidimicrobiales; family Ilumatobacteraceae; genus F1-60-MAGs027. The sequence goes on from JBMTYA010000102.1 coordinate 276, forward strand.
AGCAGCACGCTGAAGGCCGGACTGAATCCAAACCGGTAATACCAAAGCAATACATCAACCAATCAAGGAGAAAAGCCATGGCAAAGAAGCGCAAGGCCGCCAAGAAGGCGCCAAAGAAGAAGGCCAAGAAGGCGACGAAGCGTCGCAAGAAGGCCAAGAAATAACTAACTCTCGTCGTTAGACGAAGTTAATTCGGTTCGGAGTACGTAACGACCGGGGGGCGAAAGCCTCCCGGTTGTTCTTTTTGGGCGGCACAGCTAGGGCGGCACAAATTGGGCAGAACAGACAGCCCGCCAGCAATTCCGCTTGGCGGCTATGAGAGCCCAGCTGCAGCGAGATCGTCGGGCGTATCAAGGTCGAGCGCCAAGTCGGGTCGCTCCGCCACCATGACAGCCCAGCCACGTGCCTCCGCCTCGGCCCGGTGGGCGGCGAATGAGCCAATGCCGTAGCGAAAGCTGAACTCGCCCTGGGCAGGCAAAAGTAGTGCGTTGGTTCCGTCGCCGTGCCGGTCGGGCACGATGACCACATCTGCAGTTTCGTTGGCAAGCGTCGCTAGCGACTCGGGCTTGGGCAGATCGCTGTGCACGATGAGCACCCGTTGGCACCCCGCATCACGGGCTGCCTCGCGACCGGCAGCGGCCGCCTGGTTGAGACCCGGACGAGGGGCGCGAACGATGGTCGCGCCGCTGGCGTGCGCCCAGTCGGCGACCTGTTCGTCGTCACACACGACGTAGACGGGGAGGGGTGCCGCAGCACGTAACACCGCTTCGGCACAGCGTTTGGCGAGCGTGGCGCGGGCCTCGGCTGAGAGCACCTCCGCGAGGCGACCTTTGGCCAGCTCGAACGACTTGATCGGCACCACCACAGCGGTGTGCGCGGGCGCCTTCATTCGCCTGAAGCCTACGATTTGGGCGTGGGATTGCCGTTCGCCCGCGTCGCCGTGATCGGCGCTGGTTCGTGGGGCACGACAGTTGCATCGCTCGTAGCCAACAATGCACCGACGGTGTTGTGGGCAAGACGCCACGAACTCGCCGACGAGCTGCGCAACACGCGCACAAATTCGCGTTACTTGCCTGGCCACCGCGTGCACGACGAATTGCAGGTGACCGACGACTTGGTGGATGCGGTGCGAGATTCGTCGCTCGTTGTGGTGGCGGTGCCGTCGGCGGGTTTTCGCGACGTCGTGCGCACGCTGGCGTTGCACCTTGAACCTGGTGCCGTGTTGATGAGCCTGACGAAAGGTCTCGAGCGCGGCACGGGTCGACGCATGAGCGAAGTGCTCGTCGACCTCGCGCCCGAGCACCCGGTGTCGGTGCTCTCGGGCCCGAACCTGGCGGGCGAAATCGCTGCAGGTCAACCGGCCGCGAGCGTCGTTGCCTGTGACGACGATGCGGTCGTCGTCAAGCTGCAAGAAGTTTTCACGCGGCCACTGTTTCGCGTGTACACCCACGACGATGTCGTCGGATGCGAGATCGGCGGCGTAGTGAAGAACGTGATCGCCATCGCCGCCGGCATGGCGCACGGCATGGGTTTTGGCGACAACTCGCGCGCCACCCTCATCACTCGCGGCTTGGTGGAAATGGGTCGCCTCGGCGCCAAACTCGGTGCAAACCCAGGCACGTTCTCCGGCTTGGCGGGGATGGGCGACGTGATTGCGACGTGCTCGTCGATGAAGAGTCGCAACACCACCGTTGGTGTGCGACTCGGCAAGGGCGAGACGATCGCCGAGATCAATGCGTCGATGAACCACATGGTGGCCGAGGGTGTGAAGAGTGCAGGTGCTGTCGTCGGGCTCGCCCGCAAGACCGGGGTGGAGATGCCGATTTGTGAGGCCGTCGCGGAAGTGTGCGACGGCCGCTTGAGCGCAGCCGACGGCATGCTGCGGTTGATGACGCGATCGCGCAAGTCTGAGCGCGACTGACTGCGTCGGGGAGACTTGTGTCGATGACGACGTCTCGTATCGGTCTGCGCGGTGGCACGGCAGTTGCCGAGGTCGATTCGGCGGGGTTCGTGCATCGCGGGGGAAGCGAACGCCGAGCCGGTCTGTTTCGTCGTGGCATCCGAAAGCTCCCCGAGATTGGTTGGTGGGTGGCTGCCGACGACCGCTGGCACGACCCACGGCACGAGCCAAGCCGCAGACAGCGCACGATCGACGGCACACCCGTGGTCGAGACCAAGGTCGCAGTGCCGAGCGGCGACGTAGTGCAGCGTGCGTACATGGTGGCCGACCACGGCGGATGCGTCGTTATGGAGATTTCCAACGAGTCGCCAACTGCGGTGGTGGTCGCAGTGCCGACGAGCGGCCTTGCCTCTGACGCGGCGACTGCGCCGACCGAATCGCGTGGTTTGGATCTGCCGAGCGACGTACGGGCGTTTCCTCTCGCGCACCGCTCAACGGTGCGCTTCGCATGGCGAGTTGATGGCGCGCACGTGAGCGCGACTAATGAGACGTTTGCGTCGGCAGCTCAAGTCGCGCGCGGATGGTCGTCGGCCAGCGAGCGGGCAAGCCGCATCTCGCTCGGTGCGCAGACGTTGGTCGCTGCGCGTTGTGCGTTGCTGCTTGCCCCAGCGAGCGAGATAGACGACCTCCTCCAGCAAGACGCGGCTCGCGGCGTGCTTGCAATCGCCGAGCGCGTACGCATGGGGGAGCAAGCCGCACCTCACGTGGAGCAACTTGCCGACGCAGTGCGGCGCGTATTGCGCGCGCCGAGCACGCCGTGGGCGAGTAGGTCGCTGGTGCAGGCCGCACGTGTGCTGGCCGCCGCTGGCCAATCGCTGGCGAGCAGTGACGTGGCGGCCGCGTGGGCCGGCACATTCGGCGCCGGATCTGCGAGTGGTGCCGCTCGCACCTCGGGCGGCAGCAACATCCGTGACATCGCGGACGCGGCCAACATCGTCGCCAGCGCCGAAGACTTATTCGTGCGTGCCGTCACGCCTCACGAAGCAGAGCTGTTCCCGTACGGGCTCGGCGACGCATGGCGTGGCGTGAACTTTGAGGCTCACGGTCTGGTCGCGGGGCCGCATCACACGTTGTCGATCGCGGTGCGCTGGCACGGACCGAATGCCGCGGTGTTGTGGGAAGTCGAGGGGCCGGCCGGACTGCAGCTGCGCGCACCGCGCGTCGACGAGACGTTCGTCGCAAACAGTCTTCGGGGCGAAGGTTTGATGCGGGTGGGGGTGTGATGGCGGCCCGTCAAGAGCCGCCGACGCTCGAGCTCGAGCACACGCTGCCCGGTGTGGTGTGCGGTGTGGACGAGGTCGGCAAAGGTTCGTGGGCCGGGCCGCTCGTCGTATGCGTTGCTGTGCTCGATGTATCGGTGCCGGTCGAGGATCTCGTGGCACGAGACTCCAAGTCGCTCAGCGAGAAGAAGCGTGAGGCGATCTTTGATCTCGTTGCCAAGCAGTGCACGGGCTGGGCACTCGGCGCAGCAACCAATAGCGAATGTGACTCACTCGGTATGAACGATGCCCAAAAAGTGGCGACTAAGCGGGCGTTCGAAGCACTGGCGCAACGCGGCGTGCGCCCGACGAGTGCCATCGTCGACGGCCGCTGGGATTTCGTGTCACCGCTCACCGAGCACGTGTTGCTTCGCGTGAAGGCTGACGCTGTGTCGGCGTCAGTCGCGGCTGCGAGCGTGCTGGCAAAGGTCTCGCGCGATCGGGTAATGCGCGAGCTGTCGACTCAACATCGGCACTGGTCGTTTGAAACCAACAAGGGTTATCCGTGCCCCAAACACCGTGCGGGTTTGCGCGCGCACGGTGTGTCGCCACTGCATCGCACAAGTTGGGCGTTCATGCAGAACCTGGGGCTCGCACCGCAGCGTTAATCGCAGCTCGGCTCCTCGCCGACGCCGCGTCAGCCTTTTTGCGTGCCAACCTTCAGGTCGCGGAAGGCCGACTTCGAGTCGATGCCCACATCTTTTGGTAGGCCAAGCACGCGCTCGCCCACGATGTTGCGCATCACTTCGTCTGAACCGCCTGCGATGCGCATGCCCGGTGCGCCAAGCAATAGTTGGTTCCACGCGTAGGTGCCCCACTCACCGGTATCGGCTTGCAGTTTTGCGCCGAGCACGTGGCAGAGGAAGTCGTTGAGCAACTTCTGGTTGTTGACGAGTGCCATCTTTGACGTTGACATTTCCGGCCCCGGAGTCTGGCCGGCCTTCATCTTGTCGGTGGCGCGCTTGTTGGTGAGGCTTGCCACGCGGTAGTTGATGTACAAATTCGCGAGCATGTCGCGCACGAGTGCATCGTCATGCAGACCGAAGTGGCGCACCATCGCGGTGATGCGGGTCATCATGGAGACTTCGCCGCCGCCCGAACCGGTGCCAATCGCGGCACGCTCATTCATCAGCGTGGTGAGTGCGACGCCCCAACCTTCGTTCTCTGCACCGAGGCGGTACCAGTCCGGCACGCGTACCTCGTTGAAGAACACTTCGTTGAACGATGCTCCACCCGTCATCTGGCGCAGTGGGCGAATCTCGACGCCTGGCGCCTTCATGTCCACCAGGAATGCGGTCATGCCCTTGTGCTTGGGCAGCGATGCGTCGGTGCGGCAGATGATTTCGCCGATGTCGCTGTAGTGCGCGCCGGAAGTCCACACTTTTTGGCCGGTGATGATCCACTCGTCGCCGTCGCGTTCAGCCTTGGTTTGCAACGATGCGAGGTCGCTGCCGGCACCTGGCTCGCTGAAGAGCTGGCAGCCAACGATGTCGGCGCGCCACATCGCCTTCAAGAACTTCTCCTTCGCGGCGTCGGTGCCGTGCGCGAGGATGGTCGGCGCCACCATGCCCAGACCGATGGTGAAGATGCTCTGGCTCGGCACCTTGTAGTTCGACTCGACCGCGGCGTACGCGCGCTCGTGGGCGGCAGTGAGACCCGCACCGCCGAACTGGGTGGGGCCGGTGATCCATCCGAAACCCGCATCAAATTTCTTGGTGCGCCACGCCTTGGCGGTTTCCACCATTTCTTGCTCGGCTTCGCGCGACTTCTCTTCGAACATCGACATGTTGTCGGAGCCCTCGC
>JBMTYA010000103.1:0-5297 GCA_049454015.1 Ilumatobacteraceae bacterium
AATTGGCTTTGGCGGCAGTTGCTTTCCCAAAGACCTCCGATCACTCGAATATCAGATGCACCAGCAGCAGATTGAACCAAAAATCATCAGCTCGGTGATTGCCCGCAATGAGCGACAGATCGACCTGATGGTCGATGCGATCCTCGATGCCGTGAAGTCGCAAACCAAGCCCGTCGTGGTGCTGTGGGGTGTTTCGTTCAAGCCGAACACCGACGACGTGCGGGAAGCCCCCGCCCTGAAGGTTGCACAGCGTCTGCTCGAGCGGGGTGTACAGGTGCGCGCCGCCGACCCCATCGTCACGCAGGCGCAGATCGATACTGTGCTCGGCAAGGGTCGGGTGTCGCTCGTCGAGTCGGAGATGAAGGCTGCCGAGGGCGCCGACGTGCTCGTGCTTGTCACCGAGTGGCGTCAGTACCGCAGCCCCGACTTCGACGAACTCCGCGCGCTCATGCGCGGTAACACGTTGATTGATGGCCGCAACCAGTGGAGTCGCCGCCAAGTGAATGCTGCTGGCTTCACGTACCTGGGAATTGGCCGCAGTTGACCGCCACGCTCGTCACCGGCGTCGGTGGCTTCATCGGTGCTGCAGTTGCGAGTCGCCTGCTTGCGCAAGGCCGCGAGGTGCTCGGCATTGACAACCTGAACGACTATTACGACGTGCGCCTGAAGGAGCACCGGTTGCAAAGCTTGCAAGCTCACAAAAGTTTCGTCTTCAAGAAGCTCGATATCGCCGACTATGACGCCGTGCTGGGCCTTGTGTCTGGGTTGCATGGTGCGCCAGTCGTGCATCTCGCGGCACAGGCCGGCGTGCGATTCTCCATCGAGCAGCCGCGCACCTATGTGGCAAGCAACCTCGTCGGCTTTGCCAACGTCGCCGAGCTTGCTCGTCATGCGCGCTCGTCGCACCTGGTGTATGCGTCCACTAGTTCGGTGTACGGGCTCAACTCGCGGCGCCCATTTCGTGAGACCGACCTCACCCGTCATCCGCTCAACTTGTACGCCGCCACGAAGCTCGCCAACGAGGCGGTCGCTCACTCCTACTCGCACTTGTTCGGGGTGCCGACGAGTGGTCTGCGATTCTTCACCGTCTACGGTCCGGCTGGTCGACCCGACATGTCGCCGTTCATCTTTGCCCGCAAGATCATGCGCGGTGAGACCATCCAGTTATTCGCCCATGGCAACGGTGTGCGCGACTACACCTACATCGACGACATCGTCGACGGAATTCTCGCCGTGCTCGAGCGCCCAGCCAGCAGCGATCAGGGTTTCGATACGACCTCGCCGGTGGCCGACAAGAGCGCGGCACCGTTTCGCGTGTTCAACATCGGTTCGGGTAATCCCATCGTGGTGCGCGAGTATCTGTCGTTGTTGAGCAAGGCGCTCGGGCGGGAGGCAATCATCGAGTATCTGCCACCACAAAGCGGCGACATGGAGGCCACCCATGCCGACACCTCTGCCTTGCGTGCCGCCACGAACTGCAACCACGTGTCACGCTGGCCGAAGGCACGGCGCGACTCGCCGAGTGGTGTCGTGCGCACGAGTCGCTGCTCGGCGCCTGACTCGCAATCAACCGCGCTCGGCGCGCCAAAGTTAGACTGAAACAGATGTCGCAGCCGACTGGTTTGGTGCTGTGCGTCATTCCGGCGCGCGGGGGATCAAAGGGTCTGCCGGGCAAGAACCTGATGAAGTTGGACGGTGAAACTCTCGTCGCCCGCGCCGTGCGTCACGCCCGCGAATCGGGGGTTTGCGACCAGGTCGTCGTCACAACCGATAGCAACGACATAGCTGACGAGGCCCGTCGTGCCGGCGCACAGGTGCCGTTCTTGCGTAGCGAATCGTTGGCTGGCGATCTTGCGACCACCGAGGCCACGCTGCAAGATGCGCTGCAACGCTCAGAAGAAGCGTTCGGCTGCACGTTTGACATCGGCGTCTTCATTGCGCCAACCGACATCTTTCGCGTGCCGCGATGGATTGCCGATTGTGTCGCGGCCTTGCGCTCTGATGCAAACATCGAGAGTGCGTTCGTCGGTCTCTCCACCCACAAGAACTACTGGGAAGAGGCCGAGGATGGTTCGTGGGTGCGCCTGCGCGACTGGATGAAGGTCTACTCCTCTCGCCAAATTCGCCGTCGTGTGGTGCGCGAAGACACCGGTCTTGCGAGTGCAAGCCGTGCATCGCTGTGGCGCACGGGTCGCCGAATCGGCGACCGCGTCTTAGTCCTGCCACACGACGACGACTTCACGTCGATTGACATCCACAAGCGCGAAGATCTCGAACTCGCCCAGGCTGCACTCGCCATCAGGGCGCAGAAATGAGGCCGAGCTGAGATGAAGAACCAGAAGGTCTCCATCATCGTTCGCACCAAGAACGAAGAACGCTGGATCGACAAGTGTCTGGCGGCCATTGCCGAGCAGCACCACAAGAACCACGAAGTGATCGTGGTCGACAACGACTCCACCGACGCGACGGTCGCCAAGGCCAAGGCCTTTGCCGTCAAACTCGTGAACATCTCACAGTTTCGCCCCGGAGAGGCCCTCAACATTGGCATTCGCGCCTCGACTGGCGATGTGATTGTCTGCCTCTCGGCGCACTGCATCCCGACGGGGCCCGACTGGCTCGGCAACTTGATCGCTCCGCTCGCCGATGCGAATGTGGCCGGCGTGTATGGCCGTCAGGAGCCGCTGCCGTTCTCTGACCCGCACGACAAACGCGATCTCCTCACCGTCTTTGGTCTTGACCGTAAGGAGCAGCAGCGCGACCCGTTCTTTCACAATGCGAACTCGGCCATCCTGCGCAGCACGTGGGAGAAGTTCCCCTTCGACGAGGAGGTGAAGAACCTCGAAGACCGCGTGTGGGGCCAGGCGGTCATCGACGCCGGTCGCACCATCGTGTACGAACCTGCGGCGAGCGTGTTTCACTGGCACGGTATCCACCAGGGTCTCGATGCCAAGCGCGCCCACGGCGTGGTGCGCGTGATGGAGTCCATCCACGGCGAGAGCACTTTGCCGCAGTTTCTTTCCCCCGAGCGGCAGAACAACCTCGTCGTCGTTCCTGTGCGTGCCCAGCCGGAGTTTGCCATGCAGGGTGAATTGTTGCGCACCACCGTGTTGCAAGCTAAAGAAGTGTCGCGGGCCTCGCGAGTAATCGTGTCGACTGATTCGCCGATGCTTGCCGAGGCCGCGCGCGCCGCCGGCGCCGAGGTGCCCTTCATGCGGCCCGCGGCCCTTGCCGAAAAGTCGGTCGACATCATCGACGTGGTGCGTCACGCGCTCACCGAGGCAGAAAAGAGCGGCCCGATACCCGATGCGGTCGTCTTGATGGAAGTGTCTTATCCGCTGCGTCGCGTGGCCGACGTGTCGTCGATGATCTATCGTCTCTATGCCGAGGGGCTCGAAGTGGTGGTGCCCGGTCGGCGCGAAGGCCGTGGTCTGTGGGCCGACCAAGACGGAGCCGTCGTGCAGGTGGGTGAGGGGTTCAAGCCCCGCGACATGAAGACCACCACGGCCTACATCGGTCTCCTCGGCTACGGCACCGCGATTCGCACGGCGGCCCTGCGCTCAGCGTCACCGTTTGCCGCCCGCGTCGGCGTCTTCCATGTCGACGACGAGTTCGCTGCCCTTGAGTTTCGCCCGAGCCTCGACCCCGACACGGCGGCGGCACTCTTGGCACACCGCGGGCGCAAGTAGCCATGCGCATCGCGCTCGTGGGCTGCGGTCGCGTCGCCAAGCACTATCGCTCGATGCTCGCCGACCCAATGTTGGAGCACGTGCAAGTGGTGAGTGTCTGCGACACCGACGTTGCAAAGCGCGACGACTTCGCCAAACATTTTGGCGCGCAGCCAACTTCCACTGTTCTCGAATGTGTCGAGACGGGTCAGCCCGAACTTGTGGTGATCGCGACTCCGTCTGGTCTGCACGCCGAGCACACCCGCACCGTGCTCGAACATGACCTCCATGTGCTGGTCGAGAAGCCCGCGGCGATGCTGCCCGCGGAGATCCGCACGCTTGATGCCCTCGCCAAACAGCGCGGGCTTATGTATGGTGTCGCGTTTCAGAATCGCCTGAACCCGGCGATAGGTCTCTTGCGCGAATCGGTGCTCGAACAGCGCTTCGGGGCAGTCACCAGCCTCGCGGTTCGCTTGCGTTGGTCGCGCGAGCAGTCGTACTACGACGACGGCTGGCACGGCACCTGGCGAATGGACGGCGGAGTTATCAACCAGCAGGCGATCCACCATGTGGACGTCTTGCAGTGGCTCTTTGGCCCGATCGTCGAGGTGTCGGCGACGATCGGCAACCGCCTCAATCGTCTCGAGGCCGAAGACACGCTCGTTGCGGCATTCCGCACCGAGAGTGGATCACTCGGCACTATCGAGGCCACCACCGCTGCACGTCCACGCGACTTTGAGGCTTCGCTTACCGTCACCGCCGAAGGTGGCGTGGCGCGGGTGGGCGGCATCGCGCTCAACTTGGTGGAAGAGTTCGATTTTGGCACCCCACGTGCCGACGATGCACGGCGCGCGAAAGAGTCCTCGATTCAGGTACCGACTGGGTATGGCTTGAGCCACGCGCCGCTCTTGTGCCAGATTGCTGACCGCTTGCGCGATGGTCGCACGGATGCTCCGGTGAACGCCATCGACTCGGTGCACACCTGCGAAGTGATCCACGCCCTCTACCGCAGCCACGAGGTGCACGGCTGGGTGGCGGTGGGCAGCGAGACTCAGTCGGCAAGACTTGGAAAGGGCGCACGATGACCGAGATTCAAAACAAGTTCCCAGGCAAGGACGTGACACCCGAAGACCTTGCGTCGAAGTTTCCGCTCGTCGCCAAGCGCGATCCGGCACACTTCTCTCGCTTCAGCGTCGCCGGCGTTGAATTCGGCGGCACCGACATCCCGATCATGGCCGGGCCCAACATGGTGGAGTCGAAAGAACTCATCGTTGACATCGCAAAGAACGTAAAGCAACGTGGTGCGCACTTCTTGCGAGGTGGGGCATTTAAACCGCTCACGTTCCCGTATCGCAGTGCCAAATACAACGAGACGCGCGAGCAAGGCATCGAGTGGTTGGGCGAGGCCAAGCGCGCAACGGGCATCCCCGTCATCACCGAGGTGATGGAGGAGCGTTACCTCCCGCTCGTATGCGAAGTTGCCGACATCATCCAAATCGGTTCGCGCAACATGCAGAACTATCCCTTCCTCACTGCGTGCGCCCGCACCGGCAAGCCGCTCATGTTGAAGCGTCATTACGGTGCGTCGCTGCGCGACTGGCTCGGTGCCGCGGAGTATCTGTTGGTGGAGGG
>JBMTYA010000104.1:0-5296 GCA_049454015.1 Ilumatobacteraceae bacterium
ACGTGGTAGCAGTGCGGAGCGCCAACGTCGAGCGCATCACGCAGGTCGCGGTAAAACGATGCCTCGACTTCGTAGCAACGTGTGGCTTTACCTGTCGCGCGACTCTTCGGGTCGTCGCTCGGAAACTTCGCAATCAGCGTCTCCGGTAAGTCGCACCGCCTGCTGTAGGTGAGCCGCAGTCGCCGGCTCTCCGACATCTGCCCGGTGCCGATTGCTTCTTCGACGACAGACATGATTCGCGTCGAACCGAGCTTTGCGGCCAGCAGGTGATTGAGTTGCTCGGCGCTGAGTGCGCCGCCAGACTGTTGCTCGGCAGTGGCCACCGCCTTGGTCTACACCGTTTCGGGTTCGCGCGACAAACGAGAGGCGACTCGACCGATCTTGTCGACTCGCTTGACCAACGAATCGCGAGCTTTTTCTGCCTCGGACGAGAGCCCGGTCACCTCCGCGACTTTCCAGTGGCGAAGCACCACTGGCACGAGGATCTGCTCATGGTGAATCTTGAAGTCGTAGATGCCGGCTCTGGCGATTTCTTTGGCGAGAGCATCGAAGTTCTCAATGCCCGTACCCGGCATGGCGAAGTTGCGCACCGCACGCTCGATGCCAATCATCATGTTCGATGGGTCGGCTTCGAGCGCTGCCGTGGCAAGGTCTCGATAAAAGAGGAAGTGCAGGTTCTCATCGTTGCCAACACGCAACATGATGTCTTGACCCGCTTTGTCTTCGATGAGTTTTCCGGTGTTTCGATGCGCGATGCGCGTCGCCAACTCTTGCATCGACAGATACGCAAGCGCCTCGTAGAGGTCATCAGGGGCTGGTACTTGCGCGCCGCGCACCTGGTGCATCCGGGCGCGCTCAAGCGCCACAGGGTCGAGTGCGCGCGAGACCGTGAGATAGTCGCGAATAGCGATGGAGTGTCGCCCTTCCTCCGCCGTCCAGTTACGTGCCCAGGCGCCGTAGGCGCTGTCGCCACCGAAGATGCCGTGGATGTCGCGCGTGTAATACGGCAGGTTGTCTTCAGTCAGCAAGTTGACGAACAGTGACGTGCGCACGGCGTCAGGCAACTGCCAGCCGCCGTCGCCGAAGTCGGCGTCGTCGGGGCTCCATGGGCGCTCGGGGTCAAAGTCGCGACCGCGGCTCCACGGCACGTACTCGTGCGGAAACCATTCCTTAGCGACACCCATGTGGCGGTCGTACAACTTCGCCGCCGTGGGCTCGAGCACCGCGAGCAGTTCTGCCGGCGTCATAGGTTCACCCTAACCTGCGGCGAAAGTCGGTGCTATGCGGTGAGTCGCTTCACCAATCGTGCAAGCGGCACGCGAAAGTCGTCAAGCTGAGCAATGCCTGCATTGCGCAACGCCGCGTTGTCAAGCACAGAATTCGCCGGTCGTGCGGCTGGGCGCGGCGGCACAAGGTCACGAGTTCGCACCGGCTTCACTCGTGCTGGGTCGTTTCCCGCAGCGCGCATCACTTCGCGCGCGAACTCGTACCAACTGACAGCACCTTGGTTGGTCACGTGCCATACGCCAGTCCGGCTTTCAGTGGCGAGCCGCACGATCATCGCTGCTGCATCGTCGGCGAATGTTGGGTGGCCGATTTGGTCGTCAACGAAGTTCAACGTGTCTTGTTGCGCGGCGATTCGCAAAATCGTCTTCACCATGTTTGAACCGTGAAATCCACACAGCCACGACACGCGCACAACGGCATCAACGTCAGCATCGAGCGCTTGCTCCCCCGCCAGTTTCGATGCGCCATACGCCGATTGCGGGTTGGGCGTATCGGTTTCGACGTACGGTGACGACTTCGTGCCGTCGAATACGTAGTCAGTCGATACGTACACCACTCGTGCGCCTGCCTCGCGAGCGGCTTGCACCACATATCTTGTCGCGGTCGCATTGCAGAGCATCGCCTTCTCACGATCGCTCTCGCAGGCGTCGACAGCTGTCCATGCCGCCGCGTGCACGATGACCGCCGGTTTCTCACGTGACACCACCGCACTCACACTCCGTTGATCTGTTACGTCAAGTTCAAGGCGAGAGGCAGCAAACACTTCGTGACCGCCACGTCGTGACGCATCAACGAGTTCGCGACCCAATTGCCCCGCCGCACCCGTGACGAGAATCTTCACGGCTTGGCCTTGAGCGGCTCCCACCACCAGCGGTTGTCGCGATACCACTTCACCGTCGACTCGAGGGCTTCATCGAGCGAGCGCTCGCGCTTCCAACCCAACTTCGTCACCTTCGCAATGTCAACGGAGTACCTGCGGTCATGTCCCTTGCGGTCTTGCACGTATTGCACACTCGATTCGTCTTTGCCGAGCAGGGCGAGCAGCTTGTCCACGAGCACACGATTGGGTGTCTCGTTGCCGGCCCCGATGTTGTAGATCTCGCCGAGCTCGCCTTTCTCCAACACGAGATGTACGCCAGAGCAATGGTCGTCGACGTAGATCCAGTCGCGCTCGTTGAGGCCATCTCCATAAAGAGGGATCTTCTTGCCATCCAACAAGTTGGTGGTGAAGAGCGGTATCGCCTTCTCCGGATATTGCCAGGGACCAAAGTTGTTCGTGCAGCGGGTGACAAGCACCGGCGTGCCGTGCGTCGAGTAGTACGAGAGCGCAATCAAGTCACTTCCCGCTTTTGACGCCGAGTACGGCGAGCGCGGCTCGAGTGGGTCGGTCTCTTTCGACGACCCCACCTCGACGCTTCCGTACACCTCGTCGGTGCCGATGTGCAGCACGCGCTGCATGCCGAGTCGTCGCGCGGTATCAATCACCACGTTGGTGCCGAAGCAATTGGTGAGGATGAAGTCTTCGCCACTCGCAATTGAACGGTCGACGTGGCTCTCAGCTGCAAAATGCACCACCCAGTCGTGGCCCTTCATCGCGGCTTCGATGTCGCCCGGGTGGCAGATGTTGCCCTTCACGAACTTGAAGCGCGGGTTGTCGTCGAGGTCGCGCATTGTAGAAAGGTTGCCTGCGTATGTGAGCGCGTCGTAAACCGTCACCAAGTGGTCCGTGTTGGCAAGCACCCAGCGCGCATAGTTGCTGCCGATGAAACCGGCTCCGCCGGTGACAAAAATCTTCACGACTGACGCAAGCCTCGCGTCATGGTGCTCACGCGCATCACGTGCGCATGCCCCAGATGGGCTGCTGGTGCGGTGCCAAGTCTTTGCGCATTGGGTTGGCCTGATCGCGCTTGCTGAGCGTCGGCGAAGCAATGCCCCAGTCGGCACCGATCACGGGGTCGTTGTATGCGACGCCGAGTTCGTCGTTTGGGTTGTAGTAGCCGTCGACCAGATACGTGATGGTCATGTCGGTGAGTGATGCAAAGCCGTGCGCGATACCAGGCGGTATGAACACACCGCGGTGGTCGTGCGTGCCATCTTTGCGCGCTCCGAGATCAATCACTTGCGTGGCACCGTCGGTGGGCGAACCTTTGCGCAAGTCGTGCAGCACCACTCGGCAGGTACCGAACGGCACGTACCAGTAGTCGGCTTGGTGCAGGTGATAGTGCAAGCCGACAATTGCGCCGGCCTTGCGGTCGCCACGGTTGCCTTGGATCATCTCGCGTCCGAGCGGAAACCACTCGCGACGATACGTCTCGATGAAGAATCCGCGCTCGTCGCCGTGCATCTGCGGCTCCACTATCTGCACACCCTTGATGACTGTGGATTCGGTGATCTTTGCCATCAGGCGTCGAGCTCCACGTTTGAATCGTCACCGAGCATGAGACGCAAGGCATGGGGGCGACGCTGCGACTTCACCACTTCGACGTTGCGGCCGAGCAGCGAGTCGCTCATTTTGTGCACGTCGTTGACGGTGCATCCGTCGAGTAACACCGAGTGCTCGAGCTCGGAGTGCACAATGTTGCACTTGTTGCCCACCGATGTGTACGGGCCGATGTAACTGTTCTCCACAACGGTGTCGTGCCCAATGACGACCGGGCCACGAACGCGCGAGTTGACAATCTTGGCGCCAGCCAAGATGACCACGCGGCCCTCAATCTGCGACGAAGCGTCGACATTGCCGTCGTTGCGCGGCTCGAGTGCCTCGAGCACCAAGCGGTTGCACTCGAGCAGCGGGTCTTTCTTGCCGGTGTCGATCCACCAGCCGCGCAGCACTTCGTGCCGAACGGTCTTGCCCTGTTCGATGAGCCACTGAATGGCGTCGGTGATCTCCAACTCGCCGCGCTTCGACGGCTTGATTGCGCGAACGGCTTCGTTGATTGTCTTGTCGAACAGATACACGCCGACGAGCGCAAGGTCGCTCGGTGGGTCTTTCGGCTTTTCAATCAAGCGCTTGACGTGCCCTTCTTTCGTCACTTCGGCAACGCCAAACTGTCGCGGGTCTTCCACGTGGCAGAGCAAGATTTGCGCGGTGGGAGCATTCTTGCCACCCTTGGCCCGCGCCGACTCAAACTCGCTCACGAAACCCTCGAGGCCCTGCTCGAGCATGTTGTCGCCGAGGTACATGACGAAGTCGTCGTTGCCGAGAAACTCGTGGGCAATCAACACACAGTGCGCGAGACCGAGCGGCTGGTCTTGCGGGATGTACGTCACCTTCACGCCGAACTGCGAGCCGTCACCAACAGCACTCATGATTTCTTTGCGGGTGTCACCGACGATGATGCCGATCTCGCCGATTCCGGCCTTCTTCATCGCCTCGATGCCGTAGAAGAGAATCGGCTTGTTTGCGATTGGCACCAGTTGCTTGGCGCTGGTGTGGGTGATGGGCCGCAACCGCGTGCCGGCACCGCCAGCAAGGATGAGGCCTTTCATCGCAAACTAAGGCTAGTTGAGCACGGATAACTAGGGTTTTCATCGTGCCTCGCACCTATCTGCACGCTTTCACCAAGCCGTCACGAACGGAGTTCGTCACGATGGTGCGCGGTGACGGTGCCCGCGTCTACGACGCGAACGGCAAGGAATACATCGACGGCATGGCAAGCCTGTGGTACTGCAACATCGGCCACGGCAACAAAGAGATGGCCGACGCCATCGCCAAACAGGTCACCACACTCGAGTCGTACAACAACTTCGACCCGTTTTCCACCGACGTCACTGATGTGCTCACCGACAAGCTGCACTCACTCTCCCCCATGAACAACAATCGGGTGTTTCTCTGCTCGAGCGGCTCAGAGGCCGTCGACACTGCGATGAAGCTCGCACGTCTCGCACACGTGCAAGCTGGGCGACCCGAGCGCACGATCATCATCTCGCGCGGTCGCGGATATCACGGCACCAACTTCGGTGGCACGAGCGCGCAGGGCTTGCCGCTCAACAAGATCGGCTACGACCC
>JBMTYA010000105.1:0-5283 GCA_049454015.1 Ilumatobacteraceae bacterium
AACCGACACCGTTCAACGACGCAATGGAATAGGCACGGTAACCGCTGTGCCACTCACTCAGCTTTACTCCAGCAATTCGGTTCTGCAAGAACGTGAGGACCTTGTTGCCGATGTACTTGTACTTCGGCATTCCGCCCTTGAGAGCGTCACCACGATTGAGCATGCGCGAACCGAAGACAACGTCGGCTTCGCCCGCGATGATGGGCCTCACCATTTGCGGCAGAAACTCTGGTGCGTACTGACCGTCGCCGTGCAAAAGCACGACGACATCGAGATCGTTGTCGATCATCAAGCGGTAGCCGGCTTTTTGGTTGCCGCCATACCCGAGGTTGACCGGACGTCGTATCACTTTCAGCGGCAGGTCGGGGCACGCATTCTTTGCTCGCATGCCGACTTGATACGTATCGTCTTTGCTGGCGTCGTCACACACCAAGATGGTGCTGATTGACGATCTGAAGTCTTGCGGAATGCGATTGAGCACTGCCTCGAGCGTGGTGCTCGCCTCGTAGGCCACGACGAGAACACCAATCTTCATCTCATGCCTCGATGAGGTCGCGACGGCCGGCGATCATGTGCAGCGATGGGCACTTGGCAAAGAGCGCATGGAGAAGCAGCGACTCATTGACATTGAAGGTCATTGCGGAAATTGCATCGTGCACATCGTGCACCGCACGGGCGTAGATGGCCGGGTCGACGCCGTCTTGAAGACTGGTCACTACCTTGTGGTATTCCGCCGCAATGAGGGCGAGGCCCTCGCGGAGCTCATCAGTCTTGAATTTGCGCAACTGACGCTTGTGCTGCTCGGCGAGCGCACGACGACCGCTGCCGCGCTCACCGACGAGTTTCACGCGGTCTTCGAGTGCGTCGAGCTCAGTTTCTTGTTGCGTCAAGAGTGGCTCAGCAGCGCGCTCAATGAGACCGTTCACTGTCTCGACTGCCCTGGCAACTGCAGCTCCGCTGCCGTCGAGTTGGTATGGTACGGCTGCAAACGCAGCCTGCCGCTCTGCCAACGCCACGTCGGTGGCGAGAATGCGTGCTCGTACGAGGCTGCCGCCCGAAGATCGCGCCGCACGACGAGCAGTCTCAGCACTGATGCCTTCGGTGGTGAGCTGCTTTGTGATCACGCTCTGATCAAGTGCCGGAAAGTTCACTACGACGCAACGTGATGCGATGGTTTCCAGGCTCGGGAGCAACTGCTCCGTGAGGAGGATGAAGACGAGCCGGTCGTTTGGCTCCTCGAACGTCTTCAAAAGCCGCGCCGCGGTCATGTCGCGCATCAGGTGCACTTCATGAACAATGACCACCCGCATGTCGGCCTCGGTTGGGGTCAATACGGAGGCCTGCACGATGGCCTGGGCTTCTTCGTTGTCGATGGCTGCGCCTTCGCGAACGATCTCGGTTACGTCGATGAATCCACCGCGCATCACCAGGTCGGCGACGCGGTCGTCTGCGCGGTCGGTGCCGCTCACCAGACGTGCGGCGAATGCGCGTGCCGCCGTTTCTTTTCCGGCACCTTCGGGTCCGACAAACAAGTAGGCGTGAGTCGGACGCTCGGCCAACGATCGCAAGCGGGCGACTGCGGCATCCTGCCCGACCACGGCTTCCCAGACGCTGGTCACGCGAAGCCTCGCCGAGCGGTCACAGCTCGAGTCGCTCCGCGACGCCGCGACGGATGATCTGCTCAAGTTCGTCTTTCGGTGGCGCGCCGTCGACCACCAACCAGCGCTCTGGCTCTTGTGCTGCCAGGCGGTCGAAGCCATCAATCACCCGCTGGAAGAACTCGTCGTTTTCTCGCTCGAAGCGGTCGGTATCGCGTTTCAGCAGTCGGGTGCGCACTACTTGGAGGTCGACACGTATATATACGACGAGGTCGGGCCATCGTGATTCGATGGCGAAGTCGTTGAATCGTCGCAACTCTGCGAGGTCGAGCTGGCGACCGTAGCCCTGATAGGCGAGCGAGGAGTACACGCTCCGGTCGCTCACGACGTGGCGACCAGATGCCAACGTCGGGGCCACGAGTTCGCGCAGGTGTTGGGCACGGTCTGCTGCCATCATCAGTGCTTCGGCACGGGGCGAAAGATGTGTGTTCGCCGTGTCGGCCATGATCGCCCTCAGCGTGGCGCCGACCGGCGTGCCACCGGGTTCGCGGGTGATAAGAGCGTCAAGATGCCCAGCCAGCCGCTTGACGTGGGTGGATTTCCCGCAGCCTTCGACGCCCTCGAATGCGATGTATTTGCCTGGCACCGCCCTCACGCTAGGGCGTCGGTGCGCTTCGTTTAGTCGTCGCTCTTTTTTGGTTTCTTGGTCTTCGTTGCTTTCTTCGACTTTGGCTTGTCGTCGGCAGCGGCCCGCGATTTCTTTGCCGACTTCTTCGGCTCTGGTGGGTTTGCGCGCCGTGCTGCAAGCAACTCGAACGCACGCTCGGGGCTCATGTGCTCTAGACGATCGCCGCGAGTGAGGCTCGCGTTCGTCTCGCCGTCAGTCACGTAGGTGCCGAACTTGCCGTCTTTGGCGATGACTGGCCGCCCAGAGATCGGGTCGGTGCCGAAGTCACGTAGCGGCGGCTTGGGGGCGCCGCGTCGACCAAACTTTCGCGGTTGCGCGAGCAGTGCGAGCGCCTGCTCGAGCGTGATGCTGAAGATCTCGTCGTGCGTGGTGAGGGTGCGACTGTCTTTGTCTTTCGTGATGTATGGACCATACCGACCGTTCTGGGCGGTAATCGTCACTCCGTCACTTGGGTCGACACCGACGACGCGTGGCAATGAAAGGAGTTTCGTGGCGACTTCGAGCGTCACGTCTGCCGGCTTCATCTCGGGGAAGAGTGAGGCAGTCTTCGGCAGCGGTGCGTCCTTATCGTCGCTTCGGTCGCCGAGCTGCACGTAGGGGCCGTAGCGGCCCGACTTCACGTAAACGGGTAAATCGTTCAGCGTTCCGATCGGCTCGTCGTTGCTTGGCGCGTCGAGCAGTTCGATGGCTTTTGCGACCGTGAGTTCTTCGGGTGTCAAGTCTTCGGGCACACCAGCTGTGCGTTCACCGCTGCGCACGTACGGCCCGAACTTGCCGGGGCGCACCTCAATGATGTCGCCGCTCTCTGGGTGCTTGCCGACGATGAAGCCGTTGATCTCCCTCGCGTCGATCGAATCCTTGGCGGCTTCTGTGACGGGGAAGATTCCGGGCAATTCCTTACCGTTGCCGAAATAGAACTCGCGCAACCAAGTGGCTCGGTCGCGCTCACCGCGGGCGATTTCGTCGAGTTCTTCTTCGACGGCGGCGGTGAACCGGTCGTCGACGATGCTCGAGAAGTGTTGGGTGAGCAGACGTACGACGGCGAACGCAGTCCAGCTCGGTACGAGCGCCTGACCTTTCTTCCACACATATCCGCGGTCAACGATGACTTTCAGGATGCTCGCGTACGTGGACGGGCGTCCGATACCGAGTTCTTCGAGTTTCTTGACCAGCGTCGGCTCGGTATAACGCGCCGGTGGGGTCGTGGTGTGGCCGACTGCGGTGAGTTCGCTCACCGAGATGTTGTCGCCCACCTTCAGTGCGGGGAGGATCGCCTCGGTGTCGTCGTCGCTTCGTTCGTCGTCTACTTCTTCGTATACCGCTCGGTAGCCGGGGAAGGTGATGGTGGTGCCGCTCGCGCTGAACTCGCAGTCGGTGGGTTCGGCGGTCTTCGCCTCGGCCCCGAGTCGCACCATGAGCGTGGTGCCTTGTGCGTCGCCCATCTGTGAAGCGAGCGTTCGCTGCCAGACCAGCCGATATACGTTGAGTTCGACCGCGTTCAGTTCACCGCGTAGCGAATCTGGCGACCGCAAGGGCAGCGTCGGGCGGATTGCCTCGTGGGCTTCTTGCGCGTTCTTCACCTTCGACTTGTACGTGCGCGGCTCGCTCGGCACGAACTTTTCCCCGAACGTGGAGGTGATCTCGGCGCGCACGGCAGCGATCGCCTCGTCGCTCAAGCCAACGTTGTCGGTGCGCATGTAGGTGATGTAGCCCGACTCGTACAAGCCCTGGGCGATTCGCATTACTTCGCCGGCACTCAGGCGCAACTTGTTGCCTGCCTCCTGCTGCAGCGAACTGGTGATGAACGGTGCTTTCGGAGACTTTCGGTAGGGCTTGTCATCGAGTGAACGCACGACCAGGTCTTTGCCCGTGAGGGAGGCGGTGAGTTCCTCGGCGCGTTCTTTGGTGACAACAGCGACGCCGTCTTTGGCCACGCCTTTGTTGTCGAAATCGCGACCCGTGGCGACTCGCATCCCGTTCACGAGCGAAAGCACTGCCTTAAATGACGGGCTCGTTGCTGTGACGGCTGCCAAATCCCAGTAGTCAGCGATGATGAAATTCATTCGCTCTTGCTCGCGTTCGACGACGAGACGGATTGCTGGGCTCTGCACACGACCCGCCGAGAGACCCCTATTTATCTTGCGCCACAAGACGGGGGAGAGCGTGTAGCCGAACAGGCGGTCGAGCACTCGTCGTGCCTCTGCGGCGTCGACCAGTTCTTTGTCGATTTCTCTCGTGTTGCGCACGGCCTCGTCGATGGCGCTACGGGTGATTTCATGGAAGACCATTCGCTTGACGGGAACCTTCGGCTTCAGATATTCGACGAGGTGATACGAGATGGCCTCACCCTCGCGGTCTTCGTCGGTTGCGAGGTATAACTCCGTCGCGGTCTTTAGTTTTGCCTTGAGATCGCGGATGACTTTCGATCCTCGTTCGGTGACCTCATAGTTCGGTACAAAATCGTTCTCGACGTCGACCTGCAGGCCCGACTTCGGGAGGTCGGCGACGTGTCCGACGGAAGCTTCGACGACGAAGTCCTTCCCCAAGAGCTTGGCGATGGTCTTCGCCTTCGCTGGCGATTCAACGATGACGAGCGGACGTGACATGCAGCAGTATTCCGTTGTAAGACATTCGAGTCGGGCAGTCAAGCACCCGAATGAGTAAATCGCAACCAGTTATCGTGAAACGCATAGTGCGTAACGCTTTGACGGAACTCGGATTCACCGAAGAATTCCGTCGCGCGATCGAAAATCTCGGCGAAAAGAGTGACCAAGAACTCATCGGGAGAGTGCGACGCATCGACCGCGGATGGAGCACATTTCTCTGTGTGCCGCGAGCAGAAGTTGCGGCAGCGACCTCTCTTGCAGAGAAAAGAGTGCGAAACCTCGGTGCTGACGTGGCAGTCGGCGACTGGATCATCGTGTCCGATGACGGTGAACGCATCCTTGCAGTGTTACCGCGCCGCTCTCGTTTGGTGCGTCGAGCTTCGTCCGACGA
>JBMTYA010000106.1:0-5229 GCA_049454015.1 Ilumatobacteraceae bacterium
GGCTTGAGAGTCGCTGCAACCACTCGCGCCGCCGCGCGATTGCGTTGAGCGCGTCAGCGTCGAAGACAGTAGGAACGTCGTCAAGTCGCACAAGAAACTCCCCCAACCACTCTTCGCACGCATCACCAAGGCCCGGCCCCACTACCACCGCCTCGACGCTCCGCATCGCGTCAAAGAGGAGCGGAAGATCGTCCCAGCCGAGACGCGGTTGTTCGCCACGTATCGAGTGCCGCAGGATTGCCGACGGTAATGCCGCCGTCAGATGCGGGGCCACAGCCGACGCGGTGGCCACATAGACGTATCCGCAGCCCGAACGCATCGCGGCCTCGGCACTCAACACTGCCGCCCCAGCCATGCCGTACGAACCTGCGACGACGAGCACGCGACCCATCTTCGATTTGTCCGTGTCGCGCGGCCTGTCCGGCAGTGGCGGCAGCACTGTCTTATGCGACGGCGGGAGATCCACCGTCGGCCATCGAGTTATCGACGGCGGAAGTTCTCGGCCAGGTTGACCAAGAGTCGCGTGCCGTATGCGGTTGCGCCGCGCTGCAGCCAACCCGCATCAGAGTCGGCCCACATCGGACCAGCGATGTCGATGTGCGCCCACGGGTATCCGCCCGTGAACTCGTCCAAGAACAAAGCGGCGGTGATCGCACCGGCGTCGGGGCCGCCAACGTTCTTCATGTCGGCGATGTATGAATCGAGCATGCGACGATACGAGCGCTCGAGTGGCAGCTCCCAGATTTGCTCGTCGACATTGGCTCCAGACTCGAGCACCTGCTCGACGAACTTGGCGTTGTTACCCATCACACCCGACATCTTCGGGCCAAGCGCACGCGCGCACGCACCGGTGAGGGTGGCGATGTCGACGATTGCGTCCGGCTCTTGCTCGGCTGCCAGCGACAATCCATCCGCCAAGATCAATCGACCTTCGGCGTCGGTGTTATGAATCTCAACAGTCTTCTTGTTGCGCATCGTGAGCACGTCACCCATTGCCATCGCGCTGCCCGACGGAAGATTGTCGGTGCACATGAGGTAGGCGGTCACTTGGTTCGGGCAACCGAGCGCCTTCAGCGTGCTCATCGCCGCGAGCACGGCAGCAGCACCGCTCATGTCGGCCTTCATCATCGCGTGCGACGGATCGCTCGGCTTCAGGCTGATGCCGCCCGAGTCGTACATCACGCCTTTGCCCACCATGATGAGGTGTGGCAGCGACGACTTCTTGCCCTTTGACTTGCCCGACGACTTGCCCTTCAGCGCAGCCTTGCCGGGGCGATATGAAAGCTTCACCATGCGCGGCGGGTTAACGCTGCCGCGATTCACACCAATGATGCCGCCACAGCCCATTGCGAGCAGACGATCCTTGTCGTATACATCGACACGCAGGCCCGTCTCCGAGGCAATCTGTTGTGCACGGTCGGCGAACATCTTGGCGGTGAGGTGCGCGGGTGGCATGTTCGCAAAGTCGCGCGCCATGCACACTGCTTCGCCAACAACCGAGCCACGGCGCGAGCCGTTGGCGACCGCACCGAGCGACTTCGCGTCAACGACCAGGGTGGCGGACTTGAGGTTCGAAGCGAACGACTTGTCTGACTTCAACGCACCGTAACGGTGCGTTGCCAACATCAAACCTTCAGTCACGGCCTGCGCAATCTCGGCGCGATCGCCCTTGCCACACCCGGCGAGCGTGGTCGAGAGCGAACCGTGCTTGCTCGCGGCTCGCGCGAGTGCCGCTGCTGCATTGCGCAGGTCGTGCGCCGTCGCCGAGTTCCCGGCGCCCACGCCAACGGCGATGAGCACGGTCTTGCCGCTGGAAGGCACCACGAGTGCCTGGCCGATTTTTCCGTCAAAGCCGGCGGCAGAGAGCTGTGCCCGCGACAAACCGAGTTCGGCGGGCACTGCCTTGTCGGAGGTGACGGGGACACCGACTGCGTCGGCATTTGGAGTTTCGCGGGCGACGGTGACGACGAGCTGAGCGTGTTTCATGAACAGCAAGGCTAGTTGTGGCCCACTCGGGGCGAATCAGCCGCCGAGACGACTCCGTCAATGCCAGCGACGCCCCACACGAGCGCCTGCCGAGTGCAACTAGTCGGTGACGCTGCGGACGGGGAGCGACTCCCCCTCTTGCCAACGGGCCAGCGTCCACAAGAGGTCGCTCAACCGGTTGAGGTACGGGCCCGCTTGCGACGGGGCCGGTGCTGCAGAAATCGCGTGGCGCTCGGCGCGGCGCACCACCGTGCGAGCAACATCGAGCAGTGCGGAAATCTTGTTTTGCCCGGGCACCACGAACTCCGACGGTGGGGTGAATTTCTCGTCAAGGTCGTCGATCATGTGTTCGAGCTTGGTCACCATCTCTTCGGTAATGCGCGACTTGCCGTCGGTCAGCTTGTGGCGGTTCTCGGGCAAGGTTGCCAGTTCGGCCATGAGCACCCACAAGTCGCGCATGATGTGCACGAGTGCGTCATTCAATTCATCCTCACGACCAAGTTCGGCACGCACGAGGCCAAGTACTGCTTGCGCCTCATCAACTGCGCCGTAAGCGCGAGGAAGCGACGAGTCTTTTGCTACGCGTCCGCCGTAAAAGAGACCCGTCGTGCCGTCATCGCCGGCCCGTGTGTACACCTTTTCGCGCGTCATGACCCCCCGACGCTACTTGTCTTAGCCTGAGGAGCACGATGCGAGCTCAGAAAAGACCTGGCTATCTCGAGACGGTGAACGAGCGCGTCGTCGTGTTCGACGGTGCGTTCGGCACCTACGTGCAGGGCAAAGACCTGACCGCCGACGACTTCGGCGGCCAGCACCTCGAAGGCTGTAACGAACTGCTCGCCATCACGCGCCCCGACCTCATTGCCGCGATGCACGAAGACTTCTTGAAGGTTGGCGTCGACGCTCTCGAGACGGCGACCTTCGGGTCGTTTGGCACAGTGCTGACTGAATACGGCATCGCCGATCGTGCCTACGAGATCACACTCGCTGCCGCACGCATCGCGCGCGATGTTGCTAACTCATTTGAAGGTGATGGTCGCCCGCGTTACGTGGCCGGCAGCGTCGGCCCAGGCACGAAGTTGCCCAGTCTCGGACACATCTCCTTCAGCGAGTTGCGCGACACCTACGAGGAGCATGCTCGTGCCCTCATCGAAGGTGGCGTCGACTTGCTGCTGGTCGAGACATGCATGGATCTACTGCAGATCAAGGCAGCCATGCAAGGCGGTCGTCGTGCCATGCAGGCGATGGGCCGAGAAGTTCCGATTCAGGT
This sequence comes from Ilumatobacteraceae bacterium, assembly GCA_049454015.1. Classification (GTDB taxonomy): domain Bacteria; phylum Actinomycetota; class Acidimicrobiia; order Acidimicrobiales; family Ilumatobacteraceae; genus F1-60-MAGs027. The sequence continues at coordinate 3,257 of JBMTYA010000106.1, forward strand.
TCAGGTCACGATGGAAACCACCGGTCGTATGCTCGTCGGCACCGAGATCGGTGCCGCACTCATCGCACTGCTCGCGATGAAGCCTGCCGTCATTGGCATCAACTGCGCCACTGGCCCGTCAGAGATGCAGGAGCACCTGCGCCATCTCGCGCAACATTCCCCGATTCCCATCAGCGTGCTGCCGAATGCGGGCTTGCCGAGTGTCGTCGACGGCAAGACGCACTACGACCTGACGCCGCAACAGCTCGCTGAATTCCACCGCCACCACGTGCAGGATCTCGGCATCACTGTGGTCGGCGGCTGCTGCGGCACTACACCAGAGCACCTCCGACAAGTGGTCGAAGCGGTGCGCAATGTCACTCCGGCGCGACGCAACCCCGTGCAAGAAGCGAGCGTCACCTCGCTGTATTCACCGGTCACGCTGAAGCAAGACAACAGCGTGCTCTACATCGGCGAGCGCACTAATGCCAACGGCTCGCGAGCATTCCGCGACGCGATGCTCGCCAGCGACTGGGACACCTGCACCAAGATGGCCAACGAACAAATTCGCGAAGGTGCCCACGTGCTCGACGTGTGCGTCGACTACGTCGGCCGCGACGGCACCCTGGACATGAAAGAGGTCGCCGGTCGGTTCGCTAGCCAGGCCAGTGTTCCGCTCGTCATCGACTCAACCGAGCCGCAAGTCATGGAGGCTGCATTGCAGCTCGCCGGCGGTCGCTGCATTCTCAACTCCGCCAATCTTGAAGACGGCGAAGAACCCGGCCGCCGAATGGACCGCGTCTTCAAACTTGCGCGCGACTACGGCGCCGCGGTCATCTGTCTCTTGATCGACGAACGCGGACAAGCACGCGACGTGGAGTGGAAGATGCAGATCGCGCATCGACTACACAAGATCGCCACCGAGCGCTACGGGTTGTCGGCGAGCGACCTTATCTTCGACCCGCTCACCTTCCCACTTACCACCGGTGATGCCGACCTGCGCCGAGACGGCATCGAAAGCATCGAGGCAATCCGCCGAATCAAAGAAGAGATCCCCGGCTCGCTCACCGTGATGGGGCTCTCCAATGTGAGCTTCGGCATCAACCCGGCAGCCCGCCAAGTGCTGAACAGCGTGTTCTTAGACGAGTGCGTGAAGGCCGGCCTTGACGCCGCGATTGTGCATGCGAGCAAGATTCTCCCGCTCGCGCGCATCAAGCCTGAGCACGTCACGTTGTGCCGCGACATCATCTTCGACAAGACCACCAACGACTACAACCCGCTGCAACTGCTGCTCACGGCATTCGAAGGTGTGAAGTCGACCAAGCAAGAAAAGCCCGACCGCAGCGGCTGGCCGGTGCGCGACCGCCTACGTCAGAGAATCATCGACGGCGACCGCGAAGGTCTCACGACAGATCTCGACGAGGCACTCGCGAGTGGCCTCAAGGCTCTCGAGATCGTCAACGATGTGCTGCTCGACGGCATGCGCGAGGTCGGCGAGTTGTTCGGGTCGGGCCAGATGCAGCTGCCGTTCGTACTGCAGAGTGCCGAGACGATGAAGACTGCCGTCAGCCACCTCGAGCCGCACATGGACAAAATCGCCGGCTCCACGAGTAAGGGCAAACTCGTGCTTGCCACCGTGAAGGGCGACGTGCACGACATCGGCAAGAACCTGGTCGACATCATCTGCACGAACAACGGCTACGAGGTGCACAACATCGGCATCAAAATTCCGATCAGCGAGATGATTGCGAAGGTACAAGAGGTCGACGCCGATGCGCTCGGCATGAGCGGTCTTCTCGTGAAGAGCACGCTCATCATGCGCGAAAACCTCGAAGAACTAAACGGCCAGGGCCTCGCTCACATCCCCGTCCTGCTCGGTGGCGCTGCACTCACCCGCAGTTATGTCGAGCGCGACTTGCGCGAGGTATATGAAGGGCGTGTGTTCTACGGTCGCGATGCGTTTGAGGGCCTGCACACTCTCGACAAGTTGATGG
>JBMTYA010000107.1:0-5211 GCA_049454015.1 Ilumatobacteraceae bacterium
CGCACTGCCCATGCCGCAAGCACCTCGCGGTACCGCTCGCTCGACTCAATGAGGTCTTTGTGCTGCCCAACCGCTGCGACAACACCTTCGTCGAGCAACACGATGCGATCGGCAAGGGCGATGGTGCCGGGACGATGGGCAATCACAATCGTGGTGCGACCCGACATCACGGTGCGCATCGCGTCGCGAATTTCGTGTTCTTTACTCGGGTCGACCGCACTCGTCGCATCGTCGAGCACCAATACACGCGGATCAGCAACGATGGCCCGCGCGATAGCCACTCGTTGGCGTTGTCCGCCACTCAATGAGTAGCCGCGCTCGCCAATCTGTGTGTCGTATCCGTCGGGCAACTGCGTGATGAAGTCGTGCGCACCCGACAATCGAGCGGCTTGCTCGACGACGCTCTGGTCGGCATCGGGCTTGGAGAACGCAATGTTGTTGCGCACAGAGTCGTTGAAGAGAAACGTGTCTTCGAACACCACACCCACGTTGCGTCGCAAGTCGCCAAGGTTCAGCCGTCGAATGTCGACGCCGTCAATCGTGATGCGACCACTCGTCACGTCGTAAAAGCGCAGCAACAGTCGCACAATGGTGCTCTTGCCCGAGCCGGTTGCCCCGACGAGCGCCACCGACTCGCCTGGCGAAATCGAGAGATCGAACCCGCGCAAAATCTCGCGGTCGATGTCGTAGCCGAAATGCACAGACTCAAAACGAACAGCGCCTGTTGCCGCTGTTCCGACGGCACCATTGGTCGCCACCGCGCTGTCGTCACTTGCCGCTGCGCCGACACCCACGGTCATGCGCGCCGGCAACTGCTTCGGTTTCTCCGGTGACCGCACCGCTGGCTCGGTCGACAGCACCTCATGCACTCGCACAAGTGCAGCGGCGGCTCGCTGACCGAGCGCCACCATCATGCCGATGTTGCGCAATGGCCACACGAGCATTGTGAGATACACGTTGAATGCGACCAGGTCGCCAATCGACATGTCGCCGTTGATTACGCGGTGGCCGCCATAGCCGAGTACTGCGATCAAGCCGAGCGAAGGCAACAGATCGATGGCTGGCAAGAAACGACTACGAATACTGGCTGCTTTCAGAGAGACGCGTTGGATGTCGTCTGCCTCCTTGCGCAGTTTGTCGAATTGCACCCGCTCGGTGCCGAGCCCTTTCACCACACGCACGCCCGAGACGCTCTCTTCCACCACGCTCGCCAACTGCGCCTGCTCGTTCTGCACCGCGAGCACCGCCGGGTGGATGCGACTCGAAAAGCGTCGCGAGGCGACGTTGATGAACGGCAATGGGGCGAGTGCCACGACCGCAAGCCGCCAGTCCGTGAGCGCCAAGATGAGGGTCACGGCCACAAGTTGGGCGACGTTGCTCAACGTGATGGGAATCATTACCACGAACTGCTGCACTTGCTGCAGGTCGCTTGATGCACGGCTCATCAACTGCCCCGTTTGCGACTTGTCGTGATACGCGACGTGCAGACGTTGGATGTGCGCATAGATGCGCTCGCGCAGCATCGTCTCCGTCCAGCGACTCTCGCGGAACGCCAGATACCTACGACCCGCCGTCAGCAGGCCGGTCGCAACTCCTGCAATGGCAATGAACACCGACCACGCAAGAAGCGGCCCGTTCTTTTCGATGCCCTGGTCGATCGCGTGTTTCGTGAGCTGCGGCACAGCAACTTTTGCCGCCGTCCACGTCACACCGATTGCAACACCGAGAATCAACGCCCGCTTCTGTTCAAGCAACGTCTTCCACAGCAGTTGCCAACCGAGATTGCGTTGGGCGCGAGCTTGCTCTTCCGCCTCGCCCTTTGCGGCAGCGGCTGCGTCTGGGTCGAGCGGCGCGCCCGTCACGAGGCTGTCGGCGACAGCGATTCGACTGCCGTCCAGAAGTCGACGGCCGGATCGAACGCGAGAATCGCGAGCGACGACGTATTCACGCCATTGGCAAAGTAACGGTCAATCTTCGCGCGGCACTCTGCGGGTGACCCGTGCACGACGAGGTCATCGACAACCGAGTCAGGGATTGCCGCGAGCGCAGCCTTGCGATCGCCGGCTTTCCATGCATCCCACATTCCGGCGAGCGCGTCGCCGCGACCCAGCCAGCGGTGGAACTCCGCGTACACCGGCACATTGAGGTACGCCGCAATCGCGAACCTCGCACCAGCTCGCACGACCTCGGCGTTCTCGCTCGGGCATACGAAGATTCGCGCGACGATTTCTTTGGTTGCGGGGTCGGCACCAGCCTTCTTCGCCGAGTCATGCACCACTTTGGTGACAGTTCGTACGTCGTCGGCCGACAGCCAATTAATGATCGCACCGTCGGCCTCGCGTCCGGCAAGACGGAGCATGCCCTCGCGCAGCGCGGCGACAAGAATCGGTGGCTTCACTTCGGGTCGCACACCCAAGCGGAAGCCGTCGACTTTGAACGTGTCGTACTGCTTGGTGATCTTTTCACCGGTCATGGCATCGCGCAAGAAGCGCACGACGTCGCGCACCTTCTTGTAAGGCTCGACGAAGGGCAAGCCATTCCAACGCTCGATAATCACGTTGCTCGACGAACCGATGCCGATCGCAAACCGCCCTGGTGCCGCGTCAGCGAGCGAAGCCACGCTTTGGGCAAAGAGGGCGGGCGAGCGCGTGTAGGCGGGCACAATCGCCGTGCCGAGTCGAAGGCGCGGCTCCCATGCGGCGGCCAGAGCAAGCGGCGTGAAGGCGTCGACACCGTCGGCTTCGGCTGACCAGATGTCGGAGTAACCGAGGTCGGCGAGCGAGCGAAGTTTCTTCTCGTGCTCGTGCAAGTGCCCGGGCAGGGGCACGGTCATTCCGTCTCGACGCTGCATCAGGTCAATTCTTCCACTTGCGGGCGATGCAACTTTGACTGGCGGTGGCCAGCAAAGCCCCATTTTGGGCGAACATCTGAATCGTGCCGTGACCAAAGCCGCGCTGCACCGACTCCACCTGGATGTCAAGCAGCACCCAATCGGTGGGCACGAGCGTGGCGAATCGAATGGTGTTATCAAGGCTGTTACCGCCGGCGCGCAGCCCGAGCGCTTGACCCACCGCCATCGGCACGAAGTCGCCCATGATGCCGAGAGCGGCTGCGTCGACTCCGTCGACGAGCGACTTGATGCGCACCCACATGAGTGTTCTCCCGTCGCTCGGCGTACCGTCTAGCTCTTCGAGGTCGCGGCCCTTCACATATCGCATGTCGAGTGCCTCCATGATGGAGTTTGCGTGCGCCGCACGAAGCGTGCGCGGACGTGCGTCTTCGGGCGCGATGATCTCCGGCATCTGCACGAATTGTCCCGATGAGTCGAAGTCGCGATCACCGAGTGCCGCGTTGACGGTGAGAATCTCGCGGTCACCCACTCGGCACGTCGCGCGTGCCTGCGTGACGCTGCTGCCCTCGACTGCAACGATGACTTCTACATCGACGCGCTCGTCGCGTCGGGCATACGACAAATACTGGGCGGTCGCCCAGGTGCAGCGGCGACTCGTTACCGTCTCGAGGGCTGCGATCCCCGCACCAAGACCCGCACCTCCGAAGAGAAACCCGCCGCTCGTGGTGAGACGCGGCACCACCTGCAGCGAAAACGAGTGGTCACTGGCGCGTTCGAGACCGAGAAACGCGCGGGAATCCATCGCGTGCAGGCTAACGATTCACCTACGCTTGGGCCGTGGTCGACCGCCCGTGGCAAGGTGACGCATCGTCGCTCGTAGAAGCATTCCGCCGAAAGGAACGCTCGCCGCTCGAAGAACTCGAGGCGACGTACGCAGCTATCGATGCCAGCAACCTCAACGCGTTTTGTTTTCTCGATCGCGATCGCGCACTCGAAGCAGCAAAACGTGCTGATGTGTCATTGCCGTTCGGCGGTGTGCCGCTCGGCGTAAAAGAACTCGAGCGATATGCGGGTTGGCCCGACACCGATGCGAGCCTCGTGTTCAAAGATCGCATCGCCACCTCGACCGACACCATGCTCTCGCGCGCGCAGGCAGCAGGTGCGGTGCTCGTCGGGCAGACGACCGCCAGCGAATTCGGCGGCGTCAACCTCACGCGCACGATGCTGCACGGTGCCACCCACAACCCGTGGCAACACGGTCGCACTCCGGGAGGTTCGTCGGGCGGCAGCGCGGCAGCAGTAGCAGGCGGTCTCGTCACTATTGCAACTGGTGGTGATGGCGGTGGGTCGATACGCATCCCAGCCGGCTTCACCGGACTCGTCGGACTCAAAGCAACGTACGGGCGCATTCCGCGCGGGCCCGGCGCGATTCACGGCAACTTGACCACGGTGGTTGGTTGCTTGTCGCGCAGCGTTCGCGACACCGCGCGATGGTTCGACGTCTGCAACGGTCACGAAGGTAACGACTCGCTCAGCCTCCCGCGCGTCGAGGGCTGGGAAGCCGGTCTCGGCACGCACTCACTGCGCGGTTTGCGAGCGCTCGTGGTGCCCGACTGGGGATCCGCTGTGGTGTCGCCCGCGATGTGGGCGGTGCTCGAAGAAGCAGCGCAACATCTCATCTCAATAACTGGTATGCGGCGGGTGGACGGCATCGACACGTCGCTTCCGCGTCTTGGGGCTGCGTGGTCGATTACTGGCATGGCTGCACTCGCATTCGAGTTGCGCGACTACTGGCCCGCCTGCGCCGACATCCTCACACCCGAGATTCGCTACGGCCTCGAGCGCCCCGGAAGTTTGTACGGCACAGAGGCTCGCGGCAAGTTTGAAGCGCGACGCGCGGAACTCAACCGTCGCATGACCGAAATGTTCAGCCAAGCTGACATCATCATCACCGCGAGCAATCCCGACGTCGCGTTCAATGCTGAGGGCCCACTCCCCGACACGTTTGGTGGCGTTGTCGCCGGCGCCGGCAACAACGGCGTGCTCACGTTCCCCGCCAACATTCACGGAAACCCGGGTATCTCAATTCCGGCTGGCACCGTCGACGGCCTGCCCGTCGGATTGCAGGTGATGGGACCGCACTTCAGCGAACAGATTTTGCTCGATATTGCTCTTGCCTACGAGCGCTCACGGCCCTGGCCACTCGTCGCCCCGCAGCGCTGAGCGAAGTCGCGCGGCGCGACTCCCTTGATCTACTGCGTCGTCAGGTCATTAACAATGCGCGCGCGATGAGATCGGTGCCAAAACCCATCAAAATCGCGAGATAACTCAACCCCGTCGCTGCCATGACGGCCGAATAA
>JBMTYA010000108.1:0-5201 GCA_049454015.1 Ilumatobacteraceae bacterium
AAGGATTACGGCGTAACAGCCCGCACGGTGCGCGGATGGAAGCGAGAGGCGATCAGCCTTCTTCGGCGAAATCCTCCGAGTGGGAGTCGGTAGGTAACGACAAGCCGAGCAACGAACGGAAACGAATCCTCAAGGTCCAGTGCCGATCGCACAACCGCTTACCACGTACTTCACGACCCCAACGAGTGTTGTCTCCACAGATTCCACATACAAGATGGTGAGCAGTTGAGCACTTGAGCTTCCACACGTCTACGCGTGGTCGATCCGTGTTGGGGCTAGATGATGAACGGTCATCGAGACTCATCAGGAGTCTCCTCGTCATCGTTTTTGTTGATCGATTCAAGGATGAACCGAGAAAACGCTGTGAGCTCGTCTTCGGACATCTCACCTATTGGTTTGGGCGGCTTGAAGAACTTCTTCTTTGGGCTTTTCTTGGACATTGTGGTCTCCTCTCGGTTGTTGGAGACGTCACGAGCACCATTGCTTTTTGCGCTCGTAGCGCCGCATCCCCTTGCGGGACGCACCGTGACCTGGTGTGGCTCGGTTGCGACCTCTTCTTTCGAAGAGAATTCGTGATGCAGAAATGAAGCTACCTGATGGGTGTCATACCGAATCTACGCATGGTTCTGCTCAGCGTGTGGCGTGGACGAAAGCCGTGTGCTGGGTGAGTTTCGCTCTACGCAGGCGTAGCGAATTGGTCACCACGAACACACTGGAGAATGCCATGGCGAGTCCTGCCCACATCGGGTTGAGGTAGCCCAGGGCTGCGATCGGAATTGCGGCGGTGTTGTAAGCAAAGGCCCAAAACACGTTTGCAGTAATCGTTCGCAATGTGGCCCGCGACAACAAAATCGCATCAGAGACGAGTCGCAAGTCACCACTCACGATGGTGAGATCACTCGCATTCATCGCCACATCGGTACCTGTCCCCATCGCAATACCGACATCTGCCTGAGCCAGAGCTGCGGCGTCGTTCACGCCGTCACCCACCATCGCCACCGCATAGCCACGCTGTTGCAGGTCGGCCACTACTCGCACCTTCTCTGCAGGAAGCACTCCCGCAATCACATGCTGCTCATCGGTCTCGATACCCACCTGTTCAGCAACGGCGATTGCCGTGGCCTTGTTGTCACCCGTCAGCAACACCGGACGCAAGCCCAAGTTGCGCAGTTCGGCCACCGCAGCAGCACTGTTTGGCTTCGGTCGGTCTGCCACCACACAGATGCCCTTGGCTGATCCACCAAATGCCACGAGCACAGCCGTGTTTCCTGAATTGCGGGCTTCTGCAAGTGCATCTCGAAGTGGCTTGGAGATCATCACCAAGTTCTGTGTGAGCAATGCTTCACCACCCACCAACACCCGCACGCCATTCACCACGCCACGTGTGCCCATCCCTGGCACGTTCTCGAACTGCTGCACACTCTCCAGCGACCCAAGTTCGGACTTTGCGGCAAGCGCGATTGCCTTTGCGACGGGATGTTCACTCGCCCACTCCACCGCACCCGCATAACTAAGCACCTCGGCTCGAGTGGTGTCTGGAGCAAAGATCACGTCGACGAGCTGCATCACACCCGTGGTCACGGTTCCCGTCTTGTCGAAGACCACCGTGTCCACCCGTCTTGTGCTTTGCAGCACGTCCACGCCCTTGATCACAATGCCCATCTGTGCGGCACGACCACTTCCCACCATCAGCGCCGTCGGTGTGGCCAGCCCAAGGGCGCAAGGGCACGCAATGATCAGCACCGCGACGGCCGCAGTGAATGCATCCGACAACCGCTCGACGTCGTCACTCAGGAACCACCACGCAGCAAACGTCAAGATCGCAATACCGATCACCGAAGGCACGAACACACTGCTCACTCGATCGGCAAGCTTCTGCACAGGAGCCTTCGTCGTTTGTGCATCACGAACCAACTTCGCCATCTGGGCAAACGTCGATTCAGCACCTACTCGATGTGCGCGAACCAACAAGCGCCCGGTCAGGTTCACCGTGGTACCTGTCACGCGATCACCATCTTTCACATCGCGTGGAACACTCTCACCGGTCAGCATCGACTCGTCGATGGATGAGAACCCTTCTTCCACCATTCCATCAGCGGCGATGATCTCGCCAGGTCGCACCACGATCAAGTCATCACGTTGCACGGCAGATGCATCGATACGAATCTCTTCACCATTTCGCAGCACCGTGGCCTCACGGGCTCCAAGCGCAAGAAGGCTGCGCAGTGCGTCTCCCGCACGACGCTTGGCACGGGCCTCGAAATACCTCCCTGCCAAGAGGAACACCGTGACGGCAACTGCCACCTCGAAGTAGACGTGAATCCCGTCGTCCATCATGCTCATACCGGCATGTGCAGTGACATCGCCCCAGACCAGTGCCCAAATGGACCATGCGGTGGCTGCCACCACGCCAAGAGAGATGAGTGTGTCCATCGTGGTCGAGCGATGCCGCGCGTTCATCAATGCAGCCTTATGAAATGGCCATGCTCCCCATGTCACCACGGGCGCCGAAAACGCCAAAGCCCACCACTGCCAGTTCGCAAATTGGAGAGACATGAACATCGAAACCACCACGACAGGAATGCCAAACACCATGCTCACGATCAGTCGGATGCGAAGCATTTCGACTCTTTCACGAACCTCGGCGTCAAGCATGTCGGGGGTGGTGTCTTGCAGTAAGCGTGCTCCATAGCCGAGAGAGGAAACCGTCTCGATCATCTTCTCTGAGTCCACTTTGAGAGGATCGAAGGTCACTCGCGCAGACTCAGTGGCAAAATTCACCGTTGCCGAAACACCATCAAGGTTGTTGAGTCCCTTCTCGATCGACATCGCACATGCATTGCACGACATGCCAGTGATCGAAAGATCGAGGCTCTTTTCGGACGTATGCGTAGTAGACATCGTGGGTCGCCTGGGACTCGAACCCAGAACCAACGGATTAAAAGTCCGGTGCTCTACCATTGAGCTAGCGACCCAGTGGGCGTGGTAGAAATCGGAAAACTCTTGTGTCATCCCGAAACTACCGCCCTCAAAGTTTACGCCTTGAGATCATTCCCCGATTGGGCGCACACATCCGCGCCTCACACCAATTTGTGGAGGCTTAGGATGGCAATCAGTGAGCAAGCAAGATTCGAGATGAATCTTGGACTCCGAAAGGCACTAGGAGACACAGTGGCAAGTTCACTCATGGAACACTTACCCCCACACGGCTGGGGTGATGTTGCTCGCAAGGGTGACATTGATTTCGTTCAGATTCAACTCAATCTTGTCGACAAGCAGTTGAACAAGCTGGCAGGTGCATTCAGAGTTCTGATAGGGGTATCCATTTCGGTCTCTGTTGCCATTCTGGTCATGCTGATTCAGGTGAATCAGAACTTGTCCGGCCTATAACGAGTAGTGATTGCGGTCAACGCTTTCCATAGATTGATCGACTATTCCCGCTCTACGGCCTACGACATAACACCCCTCAACTAGTTTCTTTTGAGATGCAGAAGATCGATGGAGTCACTGTTCTCAGCCCATCAGACTTGTCGAACCATCTCGCCTGTAGCCATCTCTCTTACCTCAACTTCCGCACCCTGAATGGTGGCCCTAAGCCTCCAAAAGTTGACGATGAACTCACTGAGATCCTGCAGAAATACGGTGCGGAGCACGAGTCGCGCTACCTTGAGGCATTACAGAGGCAACTCGCAGAGGTCGGCAAGACCGTCATAGATCTTGATGTTCAACGCACCGCCCACGCCGCCTACTCCGCCGCCGAGATTCAATCTCGTGCAACAGATGTAGCAAGTGCTTTTGCTGCAGGACCAAACGCCTTGTATCAGCCAACGTTCTTTCACCTTGAGGGTCAGGTGGGCTGGATTGGACGCGCCGACTTCTTGGTACCTAAAGAGACACCGTCAAATCTCGGTGATTATGCATTCGAGCCGTACGACACGAAATTGGCACGGATTGCCAAAGTGAATGCCCTCATTCAACTGTGCTCCTACGCGGAACAGATTGCACTCATCCAAGGAACACCTCCCGAAGAGATTCACATCGTCACTGGATCCGAAAAAGAGGGAACGGTTTCTATTCGACTTTCGGAGGTTTCTGCATACTTCCGACACGTGAAACAAGCATTTCAAGATTCGCTCGCAGATGGTTTTGAGTCCGCTGCCGAGCCAGCACCAACTGAACACTGTGGAATCTGCCGTTGGGGTCGGGTGTGCACCAAGACTTGGCGTGAAAATGACGACATCACCTTTGTGGCTGGAGTGACCAACAGCTACCGCGAGATTTTGCGAAAGGCAGGTGTGCAATCGCTGCCCGATCTTGCAGATAAAACCGATACGCCAGAAGATCTTCGCCCAGAAGCCTTCGCAAGGCTCAAAGCACAAGCAAATCTTCAATTGCGCTCACGCGAGGCAAAAAGGGGTGATGCGCAGGCCAAACCGATGTATGAGTTCATACGTCCACTGCAAGAGCGCCGAGGGTTCAATTTGTTGCCCGAACCAGCTCCGGGCGACATCTTTTACGACATTGAAGGTCACCCCTACCGAGGCGATGAGGGGCTTGAGTACCTACACGGATTGGCATGGGTCGACAACACAGGTGAGCTGCGTTACAAAGAAATCTGGGCCCACGATGAGGAAGGTGAACGACTAGCCCTACAGCAAGTGGTGGATTTCATCTATGAGCGCATTGCTGATCCTGCAAGTGGTGATCTGCGTGTCTATCACTTTGGACACTACGAACCGTCTGCTCTGCGCCGGATGGCCACACGATATGCCACCTACGAAACGAAACTCGAACGGCTCTTTCGAGAGTCACGATTCGTAGATCTCTCCCGTGTTGTTACTCAAGCTCTACGTATTGGCGTGGAGTCCTATTCACTTAAGAAACTTGAAGAGCGCTACGCGTGCAGGCGAGACGACCTTGTCGAAGAGGGTGGACTCAGCATCATTCACTATGAACATTGGATCAACTCTCGAGATACTGCTGACTTTGGCTCCAAAGGTGACACCAGAATCCTCGATGAACTGGCCAAGTACAACCGCAATGACTGCCATTCCACAATCCATCTCCGCACTTGGCTCGAACAACGACGAGCCGAACTTCTGTCGACACTTAACCATGCCGAGACTGAGATGTTGGTCCGCCCATATCTCAACATCATCGCTGATGATGAATCCATTGGCACTGGGCTAGTTGCTCAACTG